>NZ_LGQY01000163.1:0-47481 GCF_003116065.1 Azospirillum sp. TSO5
GGGGGAGAGGGGGAGGGGGGGGGGGCAATCCGAGGATCAGAATCCATGTTCGGATTGCCCCTCACCCTCCCCACCTTACGGTGGGTCCCCTCCCTCTCCCGGGGCGGGAGAGGGCGATGACGCTTCGTTGATCAAAATCTCCCCCCCCAAGACGTAAGGGATCCATCCCATGACCGGGAAAGCCATGCGCCTGCCCATCTATCAGGTCGATGCCTTCACCGACCGCGTCTTCGCCGGCAATCCGGCGGCGGTGGTGCCGCTGGAGTCCTGGCTGTCCGACGCGCAGATGCTGGCCATCGCGGCGGAGAACAATCTGGCGGAGACCGCCTTCTTCATCCGCAATGGCGAAGGGGCGACAGGGGGATATGAACTG
The DNA here is from genome assembly GCF_003116065.1 of Azospirillum sp. TSO5. Taxonomy (NCBI): domain Bacteria; kingdom Pseudomonadati; phylum Pseudomonadota; class Alphaproteobacteria; order Rhodospirillales; family Azospirillaceae; genus Azospirillum; species Azospirillum sp. TSO5. The sequence goes on from NZ_LGQY01000163.1 coordinate 374, forward strand.
CGCTGGTTCACCCCGGCGGTGGAGGTCGATCTGTGCGGCCATGCCACGCTGGCGACCGCCTTCGTCATCTCCACCATCCTGGAGCCGGGCCGCGAGCGCATGGACTTCGCCACCCGGCAGGCCGGCACGCTGACGGTCACCCGCAACGGCGACCGCTACACGCTGGACTTCCCCAACCGTCCGGCCAAGCCGGCGGAGCGGGTCGATCCCAACCTGCTGGCGGCGCTGGGCGGCCCGGCGCCGGCCGCGATCCTGAGCGGGCGCGACTATCTGGTGGTCTACGAATCGGCCGACGCGGTGCGGGCGCTGGCGCCGGACATGGCGGTGCTGGCGAAGCTCGACCTGTTCGCGGTCTGCGTCACGGCACCGGGGGAGGGCGGGGTCGATTTCGTCTCGCGGCTGTTCGCCCCGGCCCAGGGCATCCCGGAGGACCCGGTCACCGGCTCCACCCACTGCATGCTGACGCCCTATTGGGCGGAGCGGCTGGGCAAGACGGTGCTGACGGCGCGTCAGGTCTCGGCCCGCGGCGGCGACCTGCTGTGCGAACTGGCCGGCGACCGGGTGAAGATCGGCGGGCAGGCGGTGCTGTATCTCGAAGGCTCGATCCTGGTGTAAGGGAGGCCGGCGATGGCTGAGGATACGGTCCTTCTGTTCTCCTACGGCACCCTGCAGCAGGAGAATGTGCAGATGGCGTCCTTCGGCCGGCTGCTAACGGGCCGTGCGGACGCCATGCCGGGATACCGCCGCGATATGCTGGAGATCACCGATCCGGAGGTGATCCGCACCAGCGGCAAGCGCTTCCACCCCGTGGTGAGCGAAAGCGGCGATCCGGCCGACGAGGTCCTCGGCACCCTGTTCGAGATTACCCCGGAAGAACTGGCCGTCGCCGATTCCTATGAGGTCGCTGATTACAGGCGCGTCATGGTCCGGCTGACGTCGGGGGCGGACGCCTGGGTCTACGTCAAGGCGTGAGGGGAGGGGGCGTTCAGGGGCGATTGTCGGCCGTCATCCCCGCGAAGGCGGGGATCCAGGCTTCCGGTTCAAGCAGCTGGAATGGCTGGATTCCCGCCTTCGCGGGAATGACGGCTCGAGAGACCTGCGTAAAGTGATTCGATGCGGTTCAAACTCTGAGTGGGCGTGAGGGGAGGGAGGCGCGCTTTAAGCCTCCGTCTCCATTTTCTGTTCGATCGCGGCGGCCTTGATCGCCTTCTGCAGCTTCTCGAAGGCGCGGACCTCGATCTGGCGGACGCGCTCGCGGCTGATGCCGTATTTCTGCGACAGGTCCTCCAGCGTCGTCGGCGCTTCGCGCAGGCGGCGTTCGGTCAGGATGTCGCGTTCGCGGTCGTTCAGCGCGGTCATGGCGTTCGCCAGCAGCTTGCGGCGCTTGCCCAATTCCTCGCGGTCGGCCAGGGTGATTTCCTGGCTGGCGGTCTCATCGACCAGGAAATCCTGCCATTCGCCCTCGCTCTCCGCCCGCAGCGGGGCGTTCAGCGAATGGTCGGGGCTGGCGAGGCGCCGGTTCATGTTGACGACGTCCTGTTCCGGAACGTCCAGCTTGGTGGCGATGGCCTGGACCTGTTCGGGCGACAGGTCGCCTTCCTCGATCGCCTGCATCTGGCCCTTCAGCCGGCGCAGGTTGAAGAACAGCTTCTTCTGGGCGGCGGTGGTGCCCATCTTCACCAGCGACCAGCTGTGCAGGATGTATTCCTGGATCGCCGCGCGAATCCACCACATGGCGTAGGTCGCCAGCCGGAAGCCGCGGTCGGGGTCGAAGCGCTTCACCGCCTGCATCATGCCGACATTGCCTTCGGAGATCAGCTCCGACAAAGGCAGGCCGTAGCCGCGATAGCCCATGGCGATCTTGGCCACCAGGCGCAGATGGCTGGTGACGAGCTGATGAGCGGCGCCGGAATCCTCATGCTGCTGCCAGCTTTTGGCGAGCATGTATTCCCGCTCCGGCTCCAGCATCGGGAACTTGCGGATCTCCTGGAGATAGCGGGACAGATTGCTCTCGGACCCGATGGCCGGAAGATTGGATGCCGTCGCCATGACCAAACCCCTCTCCTGACGGCCGGTATACCCATGAGAAGGAATTCATGGGCATGCGGCCATTCTTCAGCGCGGGTTCCAAAGGCCCCTCGCAATGAGCGGGCGGCGGAACCTCGCCATTGACCGGGAGTCTATCCAAGAAAGATTACCCGGTGTACCGTTTTAAAGCGACTCCAAGGTGACAATTAGTTCATGAATATCCGCCGGAATTGGGGAGCGGAATGCCACAATTTCGCCACTGACCGGATGACGGAAGGTCAGCGCCGCGGCATGCAGCGCCTGTCGCGGAAACCCAACAAGGGTGCCCCGAACCGGTTCCGGCAGTTGCGAGGCGAATTTGCCCCCTGGCCGCCCCGACCGGCCGCGGCCATAGAGCGGATCGCCGACCAGCGGGTGGCCGATGTGGGTCAGATGGACGCGGATCTGGTGGGTCCGCCCGGTCTCCAGCACGCATTCGACCAGCGAGGCGGCCATGCCGAAGCTCTTGACCACGCGGTACTTGGTCGCGGCCGGCTTCCCGCCCCCGGTCACCACCGCCATCTTCTTGCGGTCGGCGCTGCTGCGGCCGATGTTGCCCTCGATCCGGCCCTGCGTCGGGTTGGGCACGCCCCAGACCAGCGCCAGATAGGTGCGGCTGAGCGTGCGGTCGGAGAACTGGTCCGACAGGCCGTGGTGGGCGCGGTCGTTCTTGGCGACCACCATCAGGCCGCTGGTGTCCTTGTCCAGCCGGTGGACGATGCCCGGCCGCTTCACCCCGCCGATGCCGGACAGGCTGTCGCCGCAATGGGCCAGCAGGGCGTTGACCAGCGTGCCGTCCGGGTTGCCGGCGGCGGGATGCACGACGAGGCCGGCGGGCTTGTCGATCACCAGTACGTCGGCATCCTCGTACACCACGTCGATCGGGATGTCCTGCGCCACCGGTTCGGCGGCTTCCGCCCCCGGCACCTCGACCTCGAAGCGCTGGCCGGGTTTGACCCTCAGGGACGGGTCCGTTATCGTCCGGCCGTCGCCGCGCACGCAGCCCTGTTCCAGCAGGGCCTGGACGCGCGACCGCGACAGGTCCGGCAGGCCCGCCGCCAACGCCTTGTCCAGCCGCTGGCCCGCCGCCTCGTCGGGGATCGTGTAGGCAAGGGCACGGGCAGGCGAACCGGCGTCGTCGTCCGGATCGAGGAAATCGTCGGACAGATCGTCCGGGTTGGTGTCGTCCGGCATGTTGGCGGCCATCGGCTTTGCGTATCGCGTCCTGTTTCAATCGTCCGGGAGTGGACCCCAAACCGTGCAGATCCTCAAGGCACTCGTCGTCATCATGGGCGTTCTGATCCTCGCCGGCTTCACTTATCTGGGGGTGGAGCTGTACAAGCGGATGTCGGACCCCAACCGCGCCTCCCTGACCGGGCCCTCCACCACGACCACGGTGCTCGACCGCCCGGCCGAGGTGACGCTGGACGTCCCGGCCGGCGCCCGCATCGGCGAGATGCTGGTGGCGGGCAACCGCGTGCTGTTCAAGGTGACCCTGCCGCAGGGGCCGGACCGCCTCTATCTGATCGACCCGCGCACCGGCGCCGTCACCGCGACGGTCATTGCTGGCCCCTCTGGCGGCAAAGCCGCTCCGTAACAGACAGGTCTCGCGATCATGCATGATTTCCGCAGCGACAATGTCGCCGGTGCCGCCCCGCAGGTGATGACGGCGCTGGCGGCCGCGTCCACCGGCACCGCCTTCCCCTATGGCAACGATCCCTGGACCGCGCGGGTGACCGAGCGGCTGTGCGCGATCTTCGAGACCGACGTCGCGGTCTTCCCCGTCGCCACCGGCACCGCCGCCAACTCGCTGGCGCTGTCGGCGCTGGTGCCGCCCTTTGGCGCGGTGCTGTGCCATGAGGACGCGCACATCACCATCGACGAATGCGGCGCGCCGGAATTCTTCACCGGCGGCGCCAAGCTGGTGCCGCTGGCCGGCGAGCATGGCAAGCTGACGCCGGACGTGGTGTCGCGCCACATCGCCAAGGCCGGCGTCGGCGTCGTCCACCGCGTCCAGCCCGCCGCCCTCAGCCTGACCCAGGCGACGGAGGCCGGCACCGTCTATACCCCGGCGGAGGTCGAGGCGCTGGTCGAGACCGCCCATTCCAACGGCATGGCCGTGCATATGGACGGCGCCCGCTTCGCCAACGCCATCGCCCGGCTGGGCTGCGCCCCGGCCGACGTGACGTGGCGCGCCGGGGTCGACGTGCTGACGCTGGGCGGCACCAAGGGCGGCTGCCTCGCCGCCGAGGCGGTGGTGTTCTTCAATCCGGCGATGGCCGAGGATTTCGGCTTCGGCCGCAAGCGCGGCGGCCATCTGGTTTCGAAGATGCGCTTCCTGTCGGCGCAGCTGGACGCCTGGCTGGACGACGGCCTGTGGCTGCGCCTGGCCGCCCACGCCAACGCCATGGCCGACCGTCTGGCCGCCGGCCTGACCGCGCTGCCCGGCGTCGAGCTGGCCCACCCGGTGGAGGCGAATGAGCTGTTCGTCCGCCTGCCGGACGCCTATGCCGAGGCGCTGGAGGGGGCCGGCTACGGCTTCTACCGCTGGGACGACGGCACCGCGCGCTTCGTCACGGCGTTCGACACGCCGGCGGCGGCGGTGGACGGTTTGCTGGATATTTTGCGCAGTCTGCAAGAAAAGGCTTGATCGGCGGAGCGGGCTTGGTTAGAAACCCGCCCACGCCGATGACGTCCCCATCGTCTAGAGGCCTAGGACACCGCCCTCTCACGGCGGTAACAGGGGTTCGACTCCCCTTGGGGACGCCAACCTTCCAAGGTTGGGTCGCGCGGCCGGTGGCAGCCTCCACCGTCGCGAGCCACGCATCGGGACCAGACGTCCCCTTCGTCTAGAGGCCTAGGACACCGCCCTCTCACGGCGGTAACAGGGGTTCGACTCCCCTAGGGGACGCCATCCACGCGCTGGATGCGTTTTTTGAGCGCGGGCTTGAAGATACAACGTCCCCGTCGTCTAGAGGCCTAGGACACCGCCCTTTCACGGCGGCGACACGGGTTCGACTCCCGTCGGGGACGCCATTTTCCTGATAAGCGCTCAAAAATCCACTGATTTGAGTAAAGATGGCGCTGCTGTCTTGCCGATCCTCCAAAGAAAATATCCAGCACTGTAAACAAAATCTCTCGTGAATGTTCGTGTATGTTGCCGCGCGCGCTCAGGAATCATGCTTCAGATTAACTGCGTACACTGGTTCACTGAAGTCCGAAAGCGCCCTTTAAGAAACCCGTATGGGTTGTCAATGTGTGGCGCCTAATGTACAATGGGCGGTGTTTCAGATAGTCACTATAACAGAGCCGACTAAAATGCCGACGTGTAGCACGCAAGATGTGAACCGTATTTTAGTTAAAATCCGTACCCGAGCGGAGCGACTCGATCAAAACCAAATTGTGTCCACGTTTGTAAACGTCGGACCGATGATGGACATTCTTAACACAGACGATCACCAAATTATTTTCGGGCGACGTGGAACTGGCAAAACTCATGCTCTGCGGTATTTATACGACGTCGTTGCAGAAGAGGGGCAGATACCGATTTACGTCGATATGACGAAGTTAGGATCGGATGTTTCCATATATAATAACCAGTCCCTGCCCGTTGGTGAGAGAGCAACGCGGCTTCTTATTGATGTTCTTCGGACATTGCATGATTCTTTTCTTGAGCATGCGCTTTCCAAAGATGTTGATCTGAGAAAATTTACTCGCGTGATCGATAACTTTGGAGAAGCGATATCGAAAGTCCGGATCGTTGGCACGGTCGAGACGGAAATTACTGAAACGGAAGCTGCGAGTTCCGAAGCACAAATTGGGGCGTCTGCCGACGCCAAGAAGGAGGGAATAGTTGCTTCATTGACGGCGTCTTGGAAGCGGATGGGCCGTTCTGAGCAGAAGACGCAGCGTAAGTCGCAAGGTCGTGAAGTATATCATCTCCGTTTTGCAGAGGTTGGGGCGACATTCGGTGATATCTGTGGTTTTTTTGGCCGAACAAGAGTTTGGGTTCTTTTAGATGAATGGAGTTCCATTCCGGAGGATTTGCAGCCTTTTTTGGCAGACTTGCTGCGCAGATCATTCTTCAACGTGAGTGAGGCAACTGTAAAGATTGCTGCAATTGAACACCGATCCCGTTTTAAAATTGATCAGGAAGGTGGTCAATACATCGGGCTAGAGTTGACATCAGATATTCGGTCTAATTTGAACTTAGATGACTTTCTTGTTTTTGATAATGACAGAGAGCGGTCTATTACTTTCTTTACTCACTTCCTCTATCGCCATGCGGTGGCAATGGCAAACGAACGGAATATACCGGCTCCAAAATCGGCTGATGAATTAGTTTCTCTTGCTTTCACGCGCCGTGACGTTCTTGAGGAATTTGTGAAGGCAACGGAAGGCGTTCCGCGAGATGCCATCCATATAATTTCCATTGCTGCGCAAAAGGCATTTGGCAGTCCCATATCAATGCCCAATATCAGGCAGGCGGCTCATAGATTTTATCAGGAAGATAAAATTGGCGCCGTTGATGGAAACGAAACTCTTTCGCGTCTCCTTCGGTGGATTATTGAGGATGTAATCAAGCAAAAAAAGACAAGCGCATTTCTTTTGGAATTTGGAAGGCGCGATGGGAACGTGGATGCGCTATTCGACCGAAGAATGATTCATGTGAAAGCTAGGAATATGTCTTCACGTGATAATCCCGGTCTTCGATATTACCATTATAAACTTGACTATGGGTGCTATATCGATTTGATCGCAACGAAAAATATGCCGGCTGACCTGGAAGCACAAGAAGGTACATTTGTGGAGGATGTGTTGGTTGGGGGCATCGAAGTTCCCGAAGACGATGCACGTTCATATCGTCGTGCAATCCTCAATCTCGAAGCCTTTTACGAGAGCGAACATACATTTAGTTGCGGTGATAGGAATGAACAGGGTGAGGTAATCAACGTTGATTCAGAGTTACCTGCAACAAGCTAAATAGTAAGAGAGGCGAGCGACTTGCTTATATGGATCGCTGTAATCGTCAGGATTGAACGTTGAAAGGGAAAGCTGCGGTATCTATTTCGTCATTTGAAATATTCATGCGACGGGTGAGCGGTTAAAGGGCGAGACGACTTGAAATTAGAAATTTCTATTATTTGTCGTCCCATCCTCCCGATGCCAAGCCGCTTCACCTGTATACGTAGCTTCTACTTCTTTGTTCGCAAGCGGCTATGGCAAGGTATCCGTCTGATACAGCGTCACCCGAATCCCCCCGTTCGACACCGACACCCCGCCCTCCTGGAACGGCAACTCCGTCGCCTTCGCCAGGGCGGCCTCGTTGGTGATGATGCCCACGCGCCAGCCGGTGAAGCGGGATTTCAGCGTCTGGCCCATGGCGTGGTAGAGCGGGATCAGGGACTTGCCCTCGCCGATGCGGGCGCCGTAGGGCGGGTTGACGATGACGAGGCCGGGGGGACCCTCGGGTGGGGTCAGGTCGCTGATGGCGTGGTGGGTGAACTCGGTCCAGGCGGAGACGCCGGCACGCTCGGCGTTGGCGCGGCTCATGGCGATGGCGCCGGCGTCGCGGTCGCTGCCGTAGAAGCGGACGGTCGGCGTCGTGGTCGTGCCGCCAGTGCGCAGGCTCTGCCACAGGGCGGGGTCGAAATTGGCGAGCTGTTCGAAGGCGAAATGACGGGAACGGCCGGGCTTCAGGCCGGCGGCGATCTCGGCGGCCTCGATGACGAAGGTGCCGGAGCCGCACATCGGGTCCACCACCGGCTCGCGGCCGTCATAGCCGCACTGGCGCAGGAACAGCGCGGCCAGCGTCTCGCGCATCGGCGCCTTGTTGACCGCTTCCTTGTGGCCGCGCTTGTGCAGCGACTCGCCGGAGCTGTCGACGCTGATGGTGCAGAGGTCGTCGTCGATCCGCGCCTTGATCTGGACGGCGCGGGTGTCCTCCGCCTCCGTGTCCCCGGCGCCGTCCTTGCGGGCGTTCTTACCGGTCGGTTTGGGGGCGGCCTTGACGATGGGGGCGCCGAGTTCCTCGGCGATGGCGCGCTCGATGCGCTGGGCAGCGGCGCCGGCATGGTAGATGCGCGAGGCCTTGCAGGACGCCTCGACCCGCACCGGAACGTCGGCGCGCAGGATCTCGGCCCAGGGAACCCGGCGGGCGCGCTTGTCCAACTGCGCCAGATGCAGGGCGCGGAAGCTGGCGATGCGCGCCAGCACGCGGGTGGCGCCGCGCAGCTCCAGATTGGCCCGCCAGACCTCCGGCCAGCCGCCGGTGACCGTCACCCCGCCCTTCACGGCGGTGGGGTTGGCGAAGCCGCGGTCGCGCGCCTCGGCGCACAGCACGGATTCCAGGCCGGGGGCGGCCACCAGGAAAATCTCGAAGGGCTGCGCGGCGCCGGTCTTGTCTTGGTCGGTGTTCATCCCGCCTACATAGCCCGAAGGCCGGCCGTCTACGACAGGATTCTCGCAAATACGCGAGGGCAGCCGACCCGGCAATTGACGGCGGGCCGCCGCCCCCTATGATCGGATTGGAACACGAACAATCAAGCCGGCTTTCGATTCCGAACACAGAATCGGCCGGCAAGCAGGGGAGACCACGCGACATGACCGCAACCGACACCACCAACTGGCCCGCCGACCTGCTGGCCCAGGAGTTCCGGGACAAGCGGGTGCTGGTCACCGGCAGCAGCCGCGGCATCGGTGCCGCGGTGGCGGCGGCCTTCGCCCAGCTCGGCGCCCGCGTCGCCATCCATGGACGCGACCGGGCGGCGGTGGAGGCTGTGGCGGCCTCAATGGGGGCCGGGATGGGCAACGGCGTGGTCGGGCTGGCCGGCGATTTCGCCGACAAGGGACAGACCCGCGCGGTGGTGGAGCAGGCGGTGGACCGGCTGGGCGGGCTGGACGTGCTGATCAACAATGCCGGCACCATGCTGGGCCGGGTGGCGCTGGCCGACATCGACGACGAGTTCCTGCAACGGCAGTTCGACCTGAACGCTGCCTCGGCGATCGTCGCCAGCCGCGCCGCCCTGCCGGCGCTGATCGAGTCGAGGGGGGCCATCGTCAACACCGGCTCCATCTCCGGCCGCACCGGCGGCAGCGCCGGCTCGTCGCTCTACAGCGCCGCCAAGGCGTTCCAGGCCAGCCTCGCCCGTTCGCTGGCGACGGAGCTGGCGCCGCACGGCATCCGCGTCAACGCGGTGTCGCCCGGCACCATCGACACCGATTTCCACCAGCGCTACTCGACCGCGGACAAACTGTCGCAGACCGCGGCGCGCATCCCGCTGAAACGGCTGGGCACGGCGGAGGATTGCGTCGGCGCCTACCTGTTCCTCTCTTCCAACCGGCTGGCAGGTTATATCACTGGCCAGACGATCGAGGTGAATGGCGGTCAGTTCTATAACTAAAGGCTGAGCTTTCGCGAATGCGAAGGTCAAGCTTTGGCGAAATGCAAAGCGATCTCAATGATCTTGGCAAATTGCGAAGGGTAGGTGGCGCTGTCTATTGGAACGGGGGTGATTTCACAGGGCAGAAAAACACCGCGGCGTTAATGGTCCTTTGGCATTGTTCTTGTAGGGTACCTCGTTGATAACCGATCGCACGAAAGATCGGAGAGTTGCCAGCAGCCGGGTCAGAAGACGAGGTCCCCAATCATGAACGCCGCCCACCCAAGCCAGCAGACCGCCGCCCAACCGACCAAAGCCGGTCCATTCGCCAATCTGCGCACGGCGACCAAGATCTACACCGGCTTCGGCGTGACGCTCGCGCTGCTGGTCGGGCTGGGGGCGGTGTCCTGGACGGGCTTGCGATCGAGCGACGACGCGCTCCGCCGCTATGCCGGGCAGTCGCATGTCGCCATGGCGGTGGCGGAGGCGGACACCAACATGGCCGACGCCCTGGGGGCGGCGGAGGAGTTCGTGTCCAGCGGCTCCGCCGCGGTGGCCGGCCGCTTCCGCGCCGACGTGGACAAGTTCGCCAGGAAGCTGGACGCCGCCACCACGCGCATGACCAGCGCGACCGACCGCCAGGCGGCGCAGGAGATCGCCAGCCTGCAGAAGACGCTGACCGGCGGCTTCGACCAGCTGGTCGCCGCGCGGACGGAGCGCGACTCGATCGTCGCGTCGGTGGTGAACAAGCTGGGCGCCGACATCCGCCGCACGCTGAGCGAGACCGTCAAGGCGGAGAAGGATCTGGGCGATCTCGACCGCACGGTGCAGGCCGCCGACGTCAGCGAGCAGTACCTGCTGGTCCGCGTGCTGGTCGCCCGTTTCGTGGCGGAGACGCAGGCCGAGGATCTGGCGCGCATCCGCAAGGATCTGGCCGACGTGACCGCCAAGGCCACGGCGCTGCGCGACGGCATGGCGGACGGGCCGGTGAAAGCCAAGCTGTCCGATGCGGTCGCCAAGCTTCCGGCCTATGGCGCCGGCATCGACCGCATCGCCAGCTTGAGCGACCAGCTGAAGTCGCTGAACAATGAGACGCTGGGCAAGGCCGGCAAGGAGATCGGCGACAAGATCGGCCTGATCCGCGACCATTCCGCCGATTTCCTGTCGCAGCTGGAGACCACCGCCGCCGCCGAAGTGGCAGCGGCCGAGGGGCGCGGCACCGTGGTGACGGTCGCCGCCCTGCTGATCGGCCTGCTGCTGGCCTGGGCGATTTCGCGGGCGATCACCAGGCCGCTCGGCAACATCACGCGGGCGATGGGCCGTCTGGCCGAAGGCGACCTCAGCGTCGCCGTCACCGACGACGCGCGCCGGGACGAAATCGGCGCGCTGGCCCGTGCGCTCCAGGTCTTCAAGACCAACGCCTATGAGATGGAGCGGATGCGCAAGGCGCAGGAGGAGAGCGAGCGGCAGGCCGCCGCCCAGCGCCGCCAGACCATGATGCAGATGGCCGACACCTTCGAGAGCGCGGTGAAGGGCATCGTCGACACCGTCGCCAACGCCGCCACCGGCATGCGCGACGCCGCGACCGAACTGACCGCCACCGCGCAGGAGGCGACCGAGCGGTCGCTGCTGGTCGCCTCGGCCTCCGAACAGGCTTCGGCCAATGTGCAGACCGTCGCCACCGCGACGGAGGAGTTGTCGGCCTCCATCTCCGAGATCGGCCAGCAGGTGGAGAACTCCACCCGCATCGCCACCCAGGCGGTGGCCGACGCCGACGGCGCCGACCGCACCATGCGCGATCTGGTCTCCGCCGCCGAGCAGATCGGCGCCGTGGTCGAACTGATCAGCGGCATCGCCGCGCAGACCAACCTGCTGGCGCTGAACGCCACCATCGAGGCGGCGCGGGCCGGAGAGGCCGGCAAGGGCTTCGCCGTGGTGGCGAGCGAGGTGAAGGCGCTGGCCAGCCAGACCGCGCGCGCCACCGACGAGATCCAGGCCAAGGTGCAGGAGATTCAGCAGACCACCGGCGGCGCCCAGAAGGCCATCGGCAGCATCGGCAAGACCATCGGCCACATGAGCGAGATCACCACCGCCATCGCCGCCGCCATCGAGGAACAGGCCGCCGCCACCCGCGAGATTGCCTCCAGCGTCACCCAGGCGGCGCAGGGCACCGAGGAGGTGTCGAGCAACATCGCCGGCGTCAGCACCGCCGTCCACGAGACCGGCGACGCCGCCGGCCGCGTCCGCGGCACCTCGCAGGAACTTGCGGTCGAGGCCGAGCGGCTGCGCCGGGAGGTGGGGACCTTTATCGCGACGGTGCGGGCGGCGTAAGGGGGAAACAGCCCTCTCCCGCCCCGGGAGAGGGAGGGGACCCGCCGCGAAGCGGTGGGGAGGGTGAGGGGTAGCGCAAGAGTCCTGAACGCTTTGGTTCCTTGGATCACCCCTCACCCTTCCCATGCTTCGCATGGGCCCCTTCCCTCTCCCGGGGCGGGAGAGGGAGGATAGGGCGCCGCGTTCAACTACTGCTTCTGACGGCCTCTCGCACCCACGTCACCAGGGCCGGAAGCGGCATGGCGCCGGCGGTGCGGGCGATTTCGCGGCCGTGGTGGACCAGGACCAGCGACGGGATGCTGCGGATGCCGAAGCGGCCGGCGAGGTCGGGAGAGGCCTCGGTGTCGATCTTCGCGAGGCGGACGTGGGGCTCCAGCTGGGCCGCGGCCTGGGCGAAGACGGGGGCCATCATGCGGCAGGGGCCGCACCACTCGGCCCAGAAGTCGATCAGCAGCGGCAGGTCGCTTTTCTCGGCATGCGCGGCGAAGCGGCGGGCGTCGAGCGCCACCGGCTTTCCTTCGAACAGGGCGTTGCCGCAACGACCGCACTTGCCGCCGCCCAGACGGGCCGGAGGCACGCGGTTCAGCGTGTCGCAATGCGGGCAGGCGATGTGCAGGCTGTCGGTGCCTGTGGAAGAACCGGGGCCTGTGGAAGACTGACCGGAAGCTTGGGCGGTGGGCGGCATGGCGGGGCTCCTTCCCCTGGCAGCTTGTCCACCGTCGATGTATGGGGCCGGAGCTCCCCGCTCAAGATCCCCTCAAGGCAGGCGGGCCTACTCCTGACGGCCCATCAGGCCTTCCAGCTTTGCGAAATCCACATATTGCGCCGGCCGGTCCTTCAACAGGTCCGGGGTCGCCTGGGCATTCTCCCGCGCGCATTCGGCGACGTAGCGGGCCAAGAGGTCGCGCATGACCTCGGCCAGAGGCGTCTGCCGCTGACGTGCGTAATTCTTGGCGACATCTTTGATTCTGCGGTCAACGCGCAAAGAGATCGTCGCCTTCTTTGGATGAAACGGATCTCCGATCATGACGATCCCCCACCAATCTTGCTGATCCACGTTATTTGGATATGCCGGATCGGTGGTGGATACAAGGATCCATGGGAAGGCAGGCGATAAAACTTGGGGATGATAACTTGTGAATTTGTGTGGATAAAATTTCCGCTGGTTTTCTTCTCCACAGAATCTGTGGATAGATGTGTGCGCAATCTCCGAACAGAATCATCCACACCCTTCCGGCTGGCCTGTCCGGCCTGTGGATGAGTGGGTTTGCCTATTTTTTAGGCGGATGGGACAGCTTCTCCGCCCCCGGCCCACCGACCAGCCGCAGCCGGCCGGCCGGCGACAGGTCGGGCAGGATGGACAGCACGGTTTCCTCGGTCAGTTCGCCGATCTGGCGGCGCTTGGCGCGGGCGGCGGAGGTCGCGGCGCGCAGGGAGTCAAAATCCACAGGCTCGGCCTGGAGCAGGGCGCGCACCCGCTGCCCGGCCTCGCGGTAGTCCTGGGACAGCGCATCGTAGCGCGGGCGCAGCGGCTCGAAGGCGGCGCGCAGGACGGCGGCGTCGGCGTCGGACAGGTCGGCGGCCACATGCTCGACGAAGCGGTCGGGCATCGGCCGGTAGGGCGGGGGTGGCGGGTGGCGGATCGTCGCCACCAGCATGGCGCCGAGGAACAGGTTCAGCGCCAGCGACGCCAGGGCCAGCGTGCGCAGGCTGATCCGTTGGCGGAGGCGAGTGAGGACGGACGGCTGGGGGGCGGCGAAACCGCTCATCGGGAGTCTCCGTCGAACAGGGTGACGACCTCGTCGCTCAGCAGGGCCAGTTCCTGGCTGCGCGGCGCGGTGGGGGCGGGGCTGGCAAGCTGTCCGGTCAGCCAACCTCCGGTCAGCCAGCCGAGCGCGAGCAGGGCGACGCAGAAGCCGGCCACCGTTCGCCGCGGCGTCCGGCCGAGCAGAAGCATCACGATGCTGTCCTGCGGCATGGCGCGCGCCGCCTTGCCGACGGCGGCCAGCAGGCGGTCGACGCGGGCATCCTCCACCGGCGGGGCGGGGGTGGCGAGCAGCCGGTCGAAGGACTGCGCGTCCTCCAGCGCCGTGCGCAGGGCGGGGGAGCGGGCGAGCGCGGCGTCGGCCGCGGCGCGCAGCTCCGGCGGCCAGCGCTCCGGGGCGGCGCCGTAGTCGTCCAGGTGGCGGAGGAAGTCTTCGTCGGTCATGGCATCCTCCCTCCTCATAGGGCGTCGGCGGCGGTGAGCGCGGCCTTCAGCGCGGCGCGGGCGCGGGCCAGCAGCGAGGCGAAGGCGCTTTCGCTCATGGTCAGGATTTCGGCGGCCTGCCGCAGGCTGAGCCCCTCCTGATGGAACAGCACGACGGCGGCGCGCTGGCGGTCGGGCAAGGCGGCCAGCGCCCGGTTGACCCGCTCGGCGGTCTGGCGCTCGGCGATGCGGGCCAGCGCGTCGGGCGACTCATCGGGCGGATCGCCGGCGTCTTCCAGCGGCGACCAGCCGGGGCGGCGGCCACGGTCGATGGCGAGGTTCATGACGATGCGGTAGAGCCAGGTGGTGAAGGCGGCCCGCGCCCCGTCCCAGCGGCCGGCATGCTGCCAGACCCGCAGGAACGCCTCCTGCGCGATCTCGTCGGCGTCGGACGGGTTGCCGGTCATCCGCTGGGCCAGCGCCACGGCGCGGCGCATATGGCGGGCGGCCAGACGGTCGAAGGCGGCGGCATCGCCGCCGGCCACGCGCTCCATCAACCCGTCGTCGCTGTCGGTGTCGTCGGCCACCGGGGCTCCGCTCATGCCGTGGGCGAGAACTATGCCCAAGAGGGCGGAGAGGCGCCAGCGTGGTGCGAAAACATCTCCCTCTCCCGTCCCGGGAGAGGGAAGGGACCCAAGCGCAGCTTGGGAAGGGTGAGGGGTGATCCAAGGAACCATGCGGTTCAGGAGTCTTGGGACACCCCTCACCCTCCCCACGCCTTCGGCGCGGGTCCCCTCCCTCTCCCGGGGCGGGAGAGGGCATTTACCCCCGAGGATAAGCGCACCCATCCGCCGCCCCCTATTCCGCCGGGGCGGCGATGGCGTGGCGGCGGGTGCGCCGCAGGGCCAGCCGTTCCAGGGTCAGGTAGACCACCGGCGTGGTGTAGAGAGTCAGCATCTGGCTGACCAGCAGGCCGCCGATGATGGCGATGCCGAGCGGGCGGCGGATCTCGCCGCCGGTGCCGTAATCGAAGGCGAGCGGAACCGCACCCAGCAGCGCCGCCATCGTCGTCATCATGATCGGGCGGAAGCGGACCAGTCCGGCCTCGCGGATCGCCTCCAAGGGCGACAGGCCGCGCTCGCGCTCCGCCTCCAGGGCGAAGTCGATCATCATGATGGCGTTCTTCTTGACGATGCCGATCAGCAGGATGATGCCGATCAAGGCCACGATCGACAGGTCGTAGCCGGTCAGGATCAGCGCGATCAGCGCCCCCAGACCGGCCGACGGCAGGGTCGACAGGATGGTCAGCGGGTGGATCAGGCTTTCGTACAGAACGCCCAGCACGATGTAGATGGTGATCAGCGCCGCCAGGATCAGCAGCGGCTGGCTGGAGGAGGATTGCTGGAAGGCGCGCGCGTCGCCCTGGAAGCCGGCGCGGATGCTGGCGGGCATGCCGATGTCCTCCGCCGCGCGCTGGATCAGTTCGGTCGCCTGGGACAGCGAGACGCCGGGGGCGAGGTCGAAGGTCAAATTGGCGACCGGGAAGCCGCTCTGGTGCTGGATGCTGGCGGCCTGGTTGCCGATGACGACGCGCGACACCGCCGACAGCGGCACCATGCCGTCGCGGCCGGTGACGTAGATGCGCTTCAGGTCGTCGGGGCCGAGCGCCTCGGCGGGGTCGACCTCCAGCACCACCTTGTGCTGGTTCTGCGCCAGATACATGGTCGAGACCTGCCGCTGGCCGAAGGCGTCGTAGAGCGTCGACTCCAGGCTGCTGAGCGACACGCCGAGGCGGGCGGCGGCGTCGCGGTCGACGATGACGTTGGCCTGGATGCCGCCGTTCTGGCGGTCGTTGGCGACGTCGACCAGCTCCGGCAGGGTGCGCATCTTCTCCACCAGCTTGGGCGCCCATTCGTTGAGCGCGCCGATGTCGGCGTCCTGCAGGCTGTAGCGGTACTGGCTGCGGCCCTGGAAGCCGCCGACGCGGATGTCCTGCACCGGCATCAGATAGAGCTGCACCCCCGGCACCTTGCCGGCGCGCTGGCGCAGCCGCTGGGTGACGGTGGGCAGGTCGTCGCGCTCCGCCTTCGGTTTCAGGGCGATGTAGATCTGGCCGGAATAGGTGCCGCCGGGACCGCCGCCGCCGATGGTGCCGCCGACGCTCGCCACCGCCGGGTCGCCGGAAACGGCGTCCTGCAAGGCGCGCTGGCGCGTCACCATGGCGCGGAAGGAGATGTCGGGCGGTGGGTCGCTGAAGCCGATCAGCAGGCCGGTGTCCTGCTGCGGCACGAAGCCCTTCGGCACCTGCCCGTAGAGCCAGACGCTGACGCCGATGATGGCGAAGGTCGCCGCCAGCATGGTGCGGCGGTGGGCCAGCACCCAGTCCAGCCCGCCGGCATAGAGGCCGAACAGGCGGTCGCCGATCCAGCCGAGCGCGCGGGCGAGGCGGCCGGGGGGGCTGCGCTCCGCCTCCGGCGCCAGCAGATGGGCGCACATCATCGGGGTCAGGGTCAGCGACACCACGGCCGAGACGGCGATGGCGACCGACAGCACCACGGCGAATTCGCGGAACAGCCGGCCCTGGATGCCGCCCATGAACAGGATGGGGATGAAGACGGCGACCAGCGACAGGCTGATCGACACCACGGTGAAGGCGACCTGCCGCGCCCCCTTCACCGCCGCCTCGAACGGCTTGGCGCCCTTTTCGATGTGGCGGACGATGTTCTCGATGACGACGATGGCGTCGTCCACCACGAAGCCGACCGAGATGGTCAGCGCCATCAGCGAGAAATTGTCCAGGCTGTAGCCGACGATCCACATCACGCCGAAGGTGCCGGCCAGCGACAGCGGAACCGAGGCCGCCGGGATCACCGTCGCCCACAGCCGGCGCAGGAACAGCGCCATCACCATCACCACCAGCGCCACGGTGACCGCCAGCGTCTTCTGCACATCGTCGATGGAGGCGCGGATGGTCGGCGTGCGGTCGGTGCGCACCGCGAGGCTGACCCCCGGCGGCATCCAGCCGCGCAGGGTCGGCAGCTCCGCCCGGATGCGGTCCACCGTCTCCACCACGTTGGAGCCGGGCTGCTTCTGGATGTTGATGAGCACGGCGCGCTGGCCGTCCTGCCAGGCGGCGGTGCGGCTGTTCTCCGGCGCCTCGATCACCTCGGCGACGTCGCCGAGGCGGATGGTGGCGCCGTTCTTTTCGGTCACGATCAGCTTGCGGTAGGCATCGGCGCCGAACAGTTGGTCGCTGGCGCCGATCGACCAGGATTCATGGGTGCCGTCGAAGCTGCCCTTCGGGCCGTTGGCGTTGGCCTGGGAGATGACGCTGCGGATCGATTCCAGGCTGACGCCCATGTTGGCGGCCGCGGCGGCATTGACGCGCACGCGCACCGCCGTCTTCTCCGCCCCATTGATGGAGACCTGGGCCACCCCCTCGATCTGGCTCAGGCGCTGGCCGATCACGCTGTCGGCGAGATTGTAAAGCTCGGCCGGGGCGAGCGTGGTGGAGGTCATCGCCAGCGTCATCACCGGCGCGTCGGCCGGGTTGATGCGCCGCATCTTGGGTGGGCTCGGCAGGTCGGCCGGCAGGTCGCCGCCGGCGGCGTTGATGGCGGCTTGCACGTCGCGCGAGGCCGATTCCACGTCGCGGTTCAGCTCGAACTGCACGACGACGACGGTGCTGCCGAGCTTGCTGTTGGAGGTCATCTCCGACACGCCGGCGATGCGGGCGAGGCGGCGTTCCAGCGGCGTGGCGACGGAGGCGGCCATGGTCTCCGGGCTGGCGCCGGGCAGCGAGGCGGTGACGATGATGGTGGGGAACTCCACCTGCGGCAGCGGCGCCACCGGCAGGAAACGGTAGGCCACCATGCCGAGGATCATCAGCCCGACCATCAGCAGCGACGTGCCGACCGGCCGCCGGATGAACAGGGCGGAGAGCGAAGCGCCGGAGGGCAGGAGGTTTGCGGGAAGCATGGCCGGCTACTCCGCCGCCGCCCGGCCGGGAGCGTGATCGTTGCCGGGCTCGGCCGACGGCTTGCGCCGCCATGGCCGCAGCCAGCGGCCCAGCCGGCTGCCGAGACGGTCCATGTAGAGATAGACCACCGGCGTGGTGTAGAGCGTCAGCACCTGGCTCAGCAGCAGGCCGCCGACGATGGCGATGCCCATCGGCTTGCGCAGTTCCGACCCGGTTCCGTTCTCCAGCGCCAGCGGCAGGGCGCCCAGCAGGGCGGCCATGGTCGTCATCATGATCGGGCGGAAGCGCAGGAGCGACGCCTCGTAGATCGAGCGTTCCGGCGCCATGCCCTGGTGACGTTCGGCCTCCAGCGCGAAGTCGATCATCATGATGGCGTTCTTCTTGACGATGCCGATCAGCAGCACGATGCCGACCAGCGCGATCAGCGACAGGTCGTGGCCGGTCGCCATCAGGGCCAGCAGCGCGCCGATGCCGGCGGACGGCAGGGTCGACAGGATGGTGATGGGGTGGATCGTGCTCTCGTACAGGATGCCCAGCACGATATAGACGGCGACCACAGCCGCCAGGATCAGCCAGGGCTGGGTGTCGAGCGAGGCGCGGAACTCGGCGGCCGTGCCGGCGAAGCGGGCGGTTGCGGTGTCGGGCATGCCGATGCTGGCCCGCGTCTCCTGGATCGCCGCGACAGCCGCCCCCAGCGAGACGCCGTGCGCCACGTTGAAGGACAGGGTGACCGACGGGAACTGGCCCTGGTGGGTGATGACCAGCGGCGCGGTCTTGCGTTCCACCGACACCACGGCATTCAGAGGAACGACCGTGCCGCCGCTGGCCTTCACATAGATCTTGGACAGGGACGCCGGATCCATCTGGAAGGACGGCTCGACCTCCAGGATCACGCGGTACTGGTTGGTCTGGGTGTAGATGGTCGAGACCTGACGCTGGCCGAAGGCGTCGTACAGCGTGTCGTCGATGGCCTGGGGCAGGACGTGCAGGCGGCTGGCGGCGTCGCGGTCGATAGTGAGATAGACCTGCAGGCCGTCCGGCTGCTGGTCGCTCGCCACGTCGGTCAGTTCCGGCCTTGCGCGCAAGGCGTCGAGCAGGCGCGGGGTCCAGTTCTCCAGCTCGCGCGGGTCGGCGTCCTGCAACACGTACTGGTATTGGGTGCGGCTGACGCGGCTGTCGATCTGCACGTCCTGCACCGCCTGCATGAACAGCGACACACCCTTCAGGTCGCCGGTCGCGGCGCGCAGGCGGGCGATGATCTCCTCCGCCGAGGAGCTTCGCTGGTCGCGCGGCTTCAGCGCGATGGTCAGGTTGCCGGTGTTGGTGGTGGCGTTCACCGTGCCGGTGCCGACGAAGCTCGCCACGCCGGCCACGTCGGGATCGCGCCGCACGATGTCGGCGACCTCGCGCTGGCGCTCCGCCATCGCCTTGACCGAGATGGACGGGGCGGCGTCGGTGACGCCGATGATGACGCCGGTGTCCTGCTGCGGCAGGAAGCCCTTGGGCACCACGTCGTAGAGGTAGAGGGTGGCGGCCAGCGTCGCGATGGTGACCAGCAGCGTCGCCGGCTGGTGGCGCAGCACGAAGCGGAGCGAGGCTGCATAGCCGTTCAGCAGCGCGTCGAAGCCACGTTCGGTCCAGCGGAACAGGCCGTTGGGCTTGCTCTCGGTTTCCGGTTTCAGCAGGCGGGCGCACATCATCGGGGTCAGCGTCAGCGAGATCACCGCCGACACCAGCACGGCGATGGACAGCGTGATGGCGAACTCGCGGAACAGCCGGCCGACCACCCCGCCCATGAACAGCAGCGGGATGAACACGGCGATCAGCGACAGGGTCAGCGAAACGACGGTGAAGCCGATCTGGCGCGCCCCTTTGAGGGCGGCCTGCATCGGCTTCTCGCCCTGCTCGATGTAGCGGACGATGTTCTCGATCATCACGATGGCGTCGTCGACGACGAAGCCGGACGCGATGGTCAGCGCCATCAGCGACAGGTTGTCCAGGCTGAAGCCGCACAGAGCCATGATGCCGAAGGTGCCGATCAGCGACAGCGGCAGGGCCGCCGCCGGGATCACCGTCGCCCAGGCCTTGCGCAGGAACAGGAAGATCACCAGAACCACCAGCCCGGCGGTCAGCACCAGCGTCTTCTGCACGTCCACCACCGAGGCGCGGATGGTCTCCGTCCGGTCGGTCAGCACCGCCATGTGGATCTGCGGCGGCAGGCTGGCCTGGAGCGACGGCAGAAGCTTGCGGATGCGGTCCACCGTGTCGATGATGTTGGCGCCGGGCTGGCGCAGCACGTTCAGCAGGACCGCCGGCTTGCCGTCATGCCACGCCGCCAGCCGGGTGTTCTCCACCGAATCGACCACGGTGCCGATGTCGGTCAGCCGCACCGGACCGCCGTTCTTGTAGGCGACGATGATCGGGCGGTAGGCGGCGGCATTCTCGATCTGGTCGTTGACGCCGATCGACCAGGACTGGCGCGGGCCGTCGAAGCTGCCCTTCGGCGCGTTGACGTTGGCCTGGGTGATGGTGGTCCGCACATCCTCCAGCGTCAGGCCGAGACCGGCGACGGCGGCGGGATTGACCTGCACGCGGACGGCCGGGCGCAGGCCGCCCTCGATCCCGACATAGCCGACGCCGTCGACCTGGGACAGCTTCTGCGCCAGCAGCGTGTCGGCGGCGTCACTGACGGTCTCCAGCCGCAAGCTGTCCGAACTCAGCGCCAGCACCATGACCGGCGTGTCGGCCGGGTTCACCTTGTCGTAGACCGGCGGGTTCGGCAGCCCCTTGGGCAGCGTGCCCGACGCGGCGCTGATCGCCGACTGCACGTCCTGCGAGGCGGCGTCGATGTCGCGGGTCAGGTCGAATTGCAGGGTGATGACCGACAGCCCGAAGGAGCTGGTCGACACCATGGAGGAGATACCGGCGATCTGTCCAAGCTGGCGTTCCAGAGGCGCGGTGACCGACGACGCCATCACCTCGGGTGCTGCGCCCGGCAGCTGGGTGGTGACGCGCACCGTCGGGAAATCGACCGTCGGCAGCGAGGAGATCGGCAGCGCGCTGTAGCCCAGCAGGCCCAGCAGCACCACCGCCAGCATCAGCAGCCCGGTGGCGACCGGCCGCAGGATGAAGGGGGCGGAGATGTTCATGAGGGCTGCCGTCCCTCACGCTGCTGCCGGTCGCGCCGCCGTTCCTCCTGCGGCGCCGGGGTGGTGCCCGTCGCCGGCGCCGGCGCCGAAGCGATGGGCTCGACGATGCGGATCTTGGAGCCGGGCTGCAAACGGTACTGACCGTCCACCACCACGCGCTCGCCGGGGGTCAGGCCCTCCTCGATGATGGCCTTGGTCTCCTCCTGGCGGGCGACCTTGATCGGGCGCTGCTCCACCGTCAGGTCGTCCTTGATGACGTAGGCGTAGGTGCCCTGGGGGCCGCGCTGCACCACGGTCGCCGGCACGGTGGTGGCGCCGCGGCGGATGGTGGAGAGCAGGCGGACATTGACGAACTGGCCGGGCCACAGCTTCTGCGGATCATTCGGCATCTGCGCCTTCAGGCGGATGGTGCCGGTGCCGCTGTCGATCAGGTTGTCCACCACCGCCAGCGCGCCGGTGTCGAGCACGCGGCGGCCTTCGCGGTCCTGCGCCTCGACCGTCACCGGCCCTTGCGCCTGGGCGGCGAGCACGGCCTGAAGCTGCTTTTCCGGCAGGGTGAAGAGGACGGCGATGGGCTGGATTTGCGTGATGGTGGCGATGCCGCTCTGGTCGCTCGCCCGCACGACATTGCCTTGGTCGACGTTGCGCAGGCCGATGCGGCCGCTGATCGGGGCGGTGATGGTGGTGTAGTTCAACTGGACCCGCACCGCCTCGATCGCCGCCTCGTCGGCGCGGATTTGTGCCTCGTACTGGGCGACCAGCGCGCGCTGGGTGTCGACGGTCTGGCGCGAAGCGAATTCCTTCAGGTTCATGTTGCGGTCGAGGTCGCGGCGGGCGTTGGCCAACTGCGCCTCGTCCTGCGCCTTCTTCGCCTCGGCCTGGGCGAGCTGGGCCTGGAGCGGGCGGGAATCGATGGTCGCCAGCAGGTCGCCGGCCTTGACCAGCTGGCCTTCCTGCAGCGAGACGCGCTGAAGCTCGCCATCGACGCGGGCGCGCACGGTGACGCTGTTGAAGGCCTGGACCGTACCGATACCGTCGAACCAGATCGGCACATCCTCGCGCGCCACGGTGCCGGCCTGCACCGCCACCACGTTGCTGCGCGCGCCGGCCGGGGGACGGCCCGGCTGCGCCGTCGCCGGGGATGCCAGCTTCTGCTGAACCGCGTAGCCGACGCCGCCGACCAGACCGGCGAGAACCACACCGGTGACCACCGGCTTCCAACGAATCGTCATGACCTGTTCCGACGCTTGCCCTAGCGCTTGACCGGACGGCGTTTTCGGCCGCCTCGGTCTTGCTGTTCCTTTCTGATACGCGGCGGCGGGAGGGATTCGTCGGGGACGGCGGAGATTTTTTACGGCGAAACGGAATTGACCCAAGTCGGAGGGGAACCCATAATCGGGATGTGTCGAGGTAAGCGCCGAAAGGCTGCGCTCGCTGCCCGTCCAGGAGGGGCCGTTTGGCACCGTCAGTCACTTAGACGGGGATGTAGGCGAAGCGCCGACACACAAACCAAAGCCGCCTCCGGGCGGCTTTCGGCTTTTTAGCGCTAATGGTAGGCCGTATCCAGCCAAGCCGGACGGCACTCGGCCATGTCCACCATCGAGATTTTGAATTGGCCAGCGGCCTCGGCTGCGGCAAGAAGCCGTCGGCATGCCTCGGCATCCGGATAGTCACTGATGGCACGATGTACGGTGTTGGAGATCACGTCGGCGATCTGAATGCCTGGTGTTGCAACGCTGTTGGCGCATCCGACCGGAACCCGCGGCAGGGACGTGCGGCGCGAAACCGATGCGGCGATCTCCGCCTCAATGGCGCGGAGTATCGCCTTTTTGTATCGCCCACCGTCCGGAACAATACCTTGCACGCCTTGCCGATGGAGCGGCAGACAGCATTCCACGATCAACTCACGCCAAATCTGATGCTCTTCCAGTGTGCCGGCGGCCCATCCGCCAACAGGATCATCGCGGCGGCAGACCACGGACACCGCGACGGCTTCGGGATGCCGCTGGATGACGCTGAAAACGGTCTCGATCTGCCGGATGTCCAGCGCGTTGCCTTTCAACTCGGAGCCGGAGATGCCGGTCAGCTTCCGGATCGTCTTGAGCATTCGGAGCGCTTGGCCACCGTCAATCCGGACGGCCGACACGAGGAAATGCCCCTGTTCGATGCCGCCGCTTTCGTCACAGAAGATCTGCATGCCGTGTCGTCATAGCCTTGGAATGAATTGTACCAAGAAAGATCGGGGGCGGCCAAGCCGCCTGCGCCGAAGATCGCACGGCTGACCTTGGTATGGCTTCGCGCCACGGGTGTCATGGCGAGGGGCCGCCGACGATGCCGATATCGTCGCCGGGTGCCCGATAAGGCAGCCCCGCGTGGTTCACCGCCAGCAGGATGCGATTGTCGCGGCACATACGTGAATAGGCGTTGAATTTGAGAATGAGTTGCATTATGAGGGCTCTCAACTGCGAATGATTCTTATTCGTGTTGGGGGCAAGCAAGTGAAGAAACGGGTTGAGGGCGGCCGGGTGTCGCGTGGGGCGGCGTTCGGCGCCATGGTGCTGGGCGGTCTGATGGTGCCGGCGGTGGCAGGGGCCCAGAGTATTGGAGGGCAAAACGCGGGCGGGCAGGGCACCAATGGTGCCGCGATGCAGATACCGGCGGTGACGGTGACCGGGCAGGGGGAAACGGCGCTGTCGCCGGTGACCGGCTATGTCGCCAACCAGCAGGCGACCGGCACCAAGACCGACACGCCGCTGATCGAGACGCCGCAGTCGATCTCGGTCATTCCGGCCGACCAGATCCGCGACCAGAACGCCCAGACGTTGAATCAGGTGGTGCGCTACACCGCCGGCGTCACGGCGGAGACGCGCGGCGCGGTGGCGACCCGCTATGACCAGCTGAAGGTCCGCGGCTTCGACGCCGACACCTATCTGAACGGGCTGAAGCTGCAGTCGCTCTACTACGCGGCATCGCAGGTCGACCCCTATCTGCTGGAACGGGCGGAGGTGCTGAAGGGCCCGACCTCCGTGCTGTACGGGCAGTCGCCGGCCGGCGGCCTGATCAATCAGGTTTCCAAGCGCCCGACCGCCACCGCGCTGAACGAGGTCGGGGTCGAATACGGCACCGACAATCATTGGCGCGGCACCGCCGACTTTTCCGGCCCGATCGACAAGGACGGCAAGTTCCTCTACCGCCTGACCGCCGTCGGCCTCAGCGAGGACGGCCAGATCCGG
This sequence comes from Azospirillum sp. TSO5, assembly GCF_003116065.1. Taxonomy (NCBI): domain Bacteria; kingdom Pseudomonadati; phylum Pseudomonadota; class Alphaproteobacteria; order Rhodospirillales; family Azospirillaceae; genus Azospirillum; species Azospirillum sp. TSO5. Next base: position 24,703 of record NZ_LGQY01000163.1, read on the forward strand.
ATGACGGAGAACGAGCGCATCGCCGTCGCCCCGTCCTTCACCTGGAAGCCGGATGCCGAGACCAGCCTGACCCTGCTGGGCTTCTACCAGCACGACCCGAAGGGCAATTCCTATGGCGGCATCCCGCCGCAGGGCACGGTGCTGTCGAACCCGCTGGGCAAAATCCCGGTCGATTTCTATGACGGCGATCCGAATTTCGAGAAGTTCGACCGCCGTCAGGCCTCGGTCGGCTATGCCTTCGACAAGAAGCTGAGCGACGTCTGGACCGTGCGGCTGAACGGGCGCTGGCTGAACGCCAAGGTCGCCTATGACAGCCTGTACGCCAACGGCCTCGACGCCGACTACCGCACCCTCTATCGCGGCATCGCCACCTCGCGGGAGGAGATGAACGCGTATGCCTTCGACAACCAGATCGAAGGGCGATTCTCCACCGGCCCGGTCGGCCACACGCTGCTGGCCGGCGTCGATTACCAGCGGCTCGACGGCCATTACACCGCCGGCTTCGGGCTGGCGCCGTCGATCGACGTGTTCAACCCGGTCTATGGCGTCGCCGTCGCCCCGCCGGCGGTCAACCGCACCGACATCGACGGGCGCCAGACCGGCATCTATCTGCAGGACCAGATGCGGCTCGGCGGCTTCATCCTGACGGTGGCCGGACGCCGCGACTGGGCGAAGACCACCTCCAGCTCCGCCTTCGGCAGCAGCACCCAGTCCGATCAGGCCTGGACCGGCCGCGCCGGGCTGACCTATGTCTTCGAGAACGGCATCGCGCCTTACATCAGCTACGCCGAATCCTTCACGCCCAGCAGCGGCGTCGATTTCGCCGGCACGCCCTTCAAGCCGGAGGAAGGCACCCAGTACGAGGTCGGCGTGAAGTACCAGCCGCCGGGCATGAACAGCCTGTTCACCGCGGCCCTGTTCGACCTGACCCGCAGCAACCTGCTGACCAGCGATCCCGCCCACCCCGGCTTCTCCGTCCAGAGCGGCGAAGCGCGGTCGCGCGGCATCGAGCTGGAGGCCAAGGTCGGGGTGACCAAGGACCTCGACCTCATCGGCACCTACACCTACCTCGACACCAAATACACCAAGGACAATGGCGGGCTGGAGGGCAAGCGCCTGGCCGCCGTGCCGCGCCATCAGGCGTCGGCCTGGGCCATGTACCACATGCCGGAAGGCACCGCGCTGACCGGTCTCGGCGTCGGCGCCGGCGTCCGCTTCACCGGCAGCACGATGAACACGGCCAACAGCTTCAAGGTGCCGTCCTTCACCCTGGTGGACGCCACCGTGTCCTACGACCTGGGCGCCCTGTCGCCGAAGCTGCAGGGGGCGGAGGTCACCGTCAACGGCAAGAACCTGTTCAACAAGGAATATGTCGCCTCCTGCTATTACGGCGAGTGGTGCGCCTACGGCTATCAGCGGACGGTGACCGCCGGCCTGCGCTACCGCTGGTAAGTGTCCGTGCCGACCCTTCCCCTTCCCCATTGGCAAAGGAAGCCGTCATGACGCCTGCGAGCCTGCGGGGCTGGCGCCTCGTCCACCGCTGGACCAGCCTGATCTGTTCGGCGAACCTGCTGATCCTCTGCGTCACCGGGCTGATCCTGGTGTTCCACCACGAGATCCAGCATCTGATGGGGGAGGAGCTCGACAGCAGCTACACGGAGGGGCAGGCCCGCCTGCCGCTCCAGTCGCTGGTCGACATCGCGCGGAAGGCCGATCCGGCGCTGGAGCCCAAGCTGCTGTCCTTCGATCCGGAGGACAAGGCGGTCAACTACATCTATCTGAGCCCGCCCGGGGAGAGTGGCTTCGATCTGGGGCGCTGGGTGGTGCTGAACGGCTTTACCGGCGCCAACCAGATGCTGAAGCAGCCGGAGGAGACGCTGGTTGGCTTCCTGCTGAAGCTGCATGTCGACCTGTTCACCGGCTTCGCCGGGCAGATGTTCGTCGGGGTGATGGGGCTGCTGTTCGTGGTCAGCACGGTCAGCGGGCTGGTCGTCTACGGACCCTTCATGAAGAAGCTGGCCTTCGGCATCCTGCGTTTCGGGCGAGGAACCCGCATCGGCAACATCGACCTGCACAATCTGTTCGGCGTGGCGACCCTGGTCTGGGCCTTCGTCGTCGGGCTGACCGGCGCCATCCTGTCCTTCTCGCCGCTGATCACCGGCTATTGGCAGAAGACCGAACTGGCGGCGATGACCGCCCGCCATACCGAGCCGATGACCGGAAGTCCTGTGTCGATCGACCGGGTGGCCGAAGCCGGGTTGGCGGTCTTTCCCGGCAAGGATCTGGCCTTCATCGCCTATCCCGGCAACGAATATGCCGGCAGCCGCCATTTCAGCGTGATGGTGCGCGGCCACACCGAACTGACCCAGCGGCTGCTCAGCGTCGCGCTCGTCGATGCCGAGACCGGCGTGGTGGCCGAGGCGGCCGGCACGCCCTGGTACATGACGGTGCTGATGCTGTCGGGGCCGTTCCACTTCGGTGATTACGGCGGGCTGCCGCTGCAGATCGTCTGGGCGCTGTTCACCATCGTCACCGGCGCGGTGACGGTGACCGGATTCATCGTCTGGCTGAAACGGCCGCGGGCGCGGGCGGCATCCGCCGGGAGCGGCGCGTCCGGCGCCAAGCTGGGGAGCAAGGCATGACCGGCGTCTGGCGCATTCCGGCCGCGCTGGCCGTGCTCTCCGTCATCGGGCTTGCCGCCGCCATCCTGGGCGACGGGGTGTGGGACTGGCTGTGCTGGGCGACCCTGTCGGTGCCGCTGGTGGTCTGCGCCACCAAGCTGTGGCGGCAGTGGCCGTCCTGATTTGGAAATGGGTTCAGCCAAGGCCGTTGCGGCCCGGCGAAAGGACACCGGCCGGATCGCCCACCGCACGCAGTTCCGTCAGCAAGGCGGCGGCGGGTGAGCGGCGCAGCGCCTCGGGCACCGGCAAGCCGTTTGCCAGCCGGTAGGGCGCGAAGCCCCGGTCCAGCGCGGTTCCGATCAGATCCCGGTAAGCGGCGAGGGCGGCCTCGTCCGCACCCGGCATCGCCCGGTCGAACCCCAGGGTGAAATAGGTCAGCAGGCAGCGGAAGCTGTTGGACTCGATCCCGACATTGAGGTCGATTCCGGCCTGTTCCAGCCGCTCGCGCGCCCAGGTCAGGTAATCGGCCAGCGCCCCGAATTCGAAGGGGAAGGCAAGGCAGAGCCAGATCAGGCCGCAGCCGTCGCGGTCGGGATCGGCCGTCGCGAGGTCGGGGTGCCGATCCTTGCGCCAATAGACCGTTCGCAGGTTGCGTCCGTCCGGCACGCCCAGCCAATCCTCGTATCCCTCGATCCAGGCGCCGTCCCGCCGGGCGACGTCCAGTTCCACCGCTTGGGACACCGCGGCGAAGCGCCGGGACAGGCGGTCGGCGCGGGCCTCCAGCACCTCCGGCGCCTCCGCGCGGATCAGGGCGGAGGCGTGCCACTCGTTCAGGGCCGCCGGGGCGAGCCGGTCGGTCGGGACGGAGGCGCGGACATCGTCCAGCGCCAGCCATTTGATGCCGTTCCACAGGGTCAGCGAGCGGTCGGGCAGGGACTGCTCGCGTTGGCAGTCGCGCCACAGATCCAGGAAGGCGGGCAGGGCGTCGAGGCCGCCGATGTCCACCGACAGGATGGCGAGGTCGCTGGGCATCGCCTCCAGCCGGATGACGGCGCTGGTCACCACGCCAAGGTTCGACTGGCTGAACAGACCGTCGATCAGCGGCCCGGCCGGCGCCGGGTCCAGCCCGACCGTCCGCTCCGCCCCGAGCGGTCCGCAGCCGGTCCGCAGCCGCCGGCCGTCCGCCAGCGCGACCTCCAGTTCGCACAGCGAGGTCCAGCGCTCGCCCATGCTGCCGTCGCCGCGGTCGAGCGCGTTGGCGAGGGCGCTGGCCTCCGCCGGGCCGCCGATGACTGGCACGAAGAAGCGGTCGGTTCGCTCCGCCAGGAAGGCGGCCAGGGCGTGGAAGGTCACTCCGGCCTCCACCCGCACCAGCCCGCGCTCGCCATCGAAGCCGGAGATGCGGTCGAGCCGCCGGAGATCGAGCACCACCGCCCCATCCCGCGTCGGCGCCCGCGACCCCAGCCCCCAGTTGGCGCCGCGGCTGACCGGATGGACCGGCAGGCGGTGCCGGGTGGCGACGGCAAGGCAGGCGGCGGTCTGGTCGGCATCGCCCGGACTGACGACGGCCGATACCCGGACATCCGGCGCGAAGGTGCGCCGGCCCCAGCCCTGGCGCTCGGCCTCCGCGGTTCGGACATGCTCCGGCCCGACGATGCGGCGCCACTCCTCCAGCGCGTCGGCGGGCGGTTCGCTGTCGGAAAGCGAAGCGGCAAGGGGGGGGGACGGCGTGGGCATCCTGGGCATTGTGGGGCGGTCCCGGTTGCGGTCGTCGTGGCGGCGTGTGCATGGCATGCGGAGGCATGGTGACAGACTGTATACCGGGGGCGGCATCCCGTTTTCATGGGATGGCGATTTCGGGCAACGGCCCGCTATGATGAGGTTTGAATCGAAGGTTCGATCCGACAGTCCGCATGGGGTCGTCACAGTGGATCAGGCACGATCGGCCGCCGGAACCGGCGGCGTCATCTCCGTGGTCCTTGTCGAGGACGACGCGCCGACCCGTGACTTCCTGGCCGCATCGCTGGCCGCGGGCGAGGGGATCCGTCTGCAGGCTTCGGTCGGAACGCTGGCGGAGGCGCGCGCGGCGCTGGAGAGCAGCCGTCCGCGCGTGCTGGTGACCGACCTGAAGCTGCCCGACGGCCATGGCAGCGATCTGATCCGCGAGGTGCGGCAACGCATGCCGGAAACGGAGATCATGGTGATCTCCGTGCTGGGCGACGAGACGTCGGTGATGCAGGCGGTGCGGGCCGGCGCCTCCGGCTACATCCTGAAGGACGCGCGCCCGATCGACCTGATCGCGGCGGTCCACGACCTGACCAACGGCCGGTCGCCCATCTCCGCCTCCATCGCCCGCCACATCATCCGGCAGACCCAGACCGCGCCGCCCGTCATGGCGGAGGAGGCGCCGCCCGCCCTGACCCCGCGCGAGATGGACATCCTGTGGGGCATCGCCAAAGGATTCACCTACAACGACATCGCGGCCCGGCTGGGCATCAGCCGGCAGACGGTTCCCAGCCACATCAAGAACATCTACCGCAAGCTTGAGGTTAATTCCCGAAGCGAAGCGGTCTACACTGCGGTGGAGCGGAGAATCATCAAGCTGTCGGACTGACGCACTTGAGCCAACACATCGCCGGGTTGCCGGCGTCCGGTCCGTCCCTGCCGCGGCGCCTGCGGGCATGGCTGAGAGGCCGTGGCCCGCTGCTGCTGTTGTATTACGGGTTGGCCGCGCTGTTCGGTCTCGGGCTGGTGACGGCGACCCCGGAGATGCCGGACGGCGGATTGGCCGTCGCCGAGGCGACCTTCGCTCCGGTGGCGATGAACCTGGCCATGGAAACTCCGCCGCCCGAGACGATGCCGCCGGGGGCCGCCGCCGTTCCGCTGCCTTACCGCTGCAAGGCGGTTCCCGATCCGGTCGGCTGTTCCGGCCTGTTCCGCCTGACTTTTCACTATGATGCCGGCCACCATGATCCCGGCGACCATCCGGGCGACGAGGGCCGCTGGTCGATCTACGTGCCGATCCTGTCGGGGCACGCGACGCTGTGGCTGAACGGGGCGCTGCTGGTCGACAGCGTGACCATCCAGTCCGACGTGGTCGTCAACCAGTCGCTGCCGCTGATCCAGCCGATCCCCCGGCCGCTGTTGAAGGATGGCGAGAATCGGATCGACGTCCGCATCGCGGCCTGGAGCCAGTCCGGCGGCTTCCTCGACACGGTGGTGGTTGGCCCCGATCGCCTGCTTCGTCCCGCCTACAGCCAGCGCGAATGGATGATGGTCACGCTGCCGCGCCTGCTGGTGGCGTGGCAGGCGGCCTTGTGCCTGTCGCTGCTGATCGTGTGGGCCGGCCATCGCGACGAGCCGATCCATCTGGTGATGAGCCTGATCCTGGGGTTGGGCGTTCTCCAGGGCCTGCCGATGTTCAGCAGCGAGCCGAACGGCCTGGAACGGCTGTTCCGCGTCGTCAACTTCGCCGGCCAGTGGCAGGGGGCGCTGCTGCCCTTCGTGATGTCCCGTCTGGTCGGGCGTGAACTGGCGGTTCCGGTCCGGTGGCTGCTGGTGGCTCCGGCGGTGGTCGCCGGCGCGTTCCTGCTCGCCGCGGTCGACCCGGCACGGCTGCAGCCATGGTTCGCGTGGCTGTGGCTCGTCGTCGTGATCCCCTGGGCGGTGGCGATGCTGGGCTGGTCGGGCTGGATCGTGCTGTCGGCGGCGATCCGGCGGAACCATGCCGCCGCCCAGCTCGTGCTTGGCGGCCTGATCGTCATCGTGCTGATGGCCGGCCATGACATCCTGGCGGTGACCGGCGTTCTGGACCTGCGCGTGCCGTCGATGACCCGCTACATGGCGCCGCTGCTGATGACGGTGGTCAGCGCGACGCTGATGTGGCGATTCGCCCAGGCGCTGGGCGAGGTCAGCCGCTTCAACGACATCCTGCGGCGCGAGGTGGCGACGGCGGAGGCCGAACTGCGGGCCAGTTTCGCCCGCGAACAGGCGCAGACCCGCGCCGTCGCGCTGGAAAGCGAACGGCTGCGCCTGACCCGCGATCTGCATGACGGGCTGGCCGGGCAGCTGGTGTCGATCGTCGCCCAGTGCGAGCTGCCGCAGCATGACTACCGCCGCATCTCTGCGGCGGCCCGGCAGGCGCTGGACGATCTGCGGCTGGTCGTGGCGTCGCTGGACGATGTCGGCAACGACCTGGGCATGATGCTGGCGCAGTTCCACGAGCGCATCGGTCCCCAGCTCCAGGCGCAGGGGATGGAACTCGACTGGCAGATGGCGCCGTTGCCCGACATCGAGGGGCTCAGGTCGGAACATGCCCTGACGCTGTTCCGCATCCTGCAGGAGGCCGTCACCAATGCGGTGCGCCATTCCGGCTGCCGCCGGGTCAGCATCGCCATGGCGCCGGCGCCGGATGGTGGCCCCGAAGACAAGGGACGCTTCGCGGTCCGCATCGTCGTCAAAGACGAAGGCCGCGGCATTCCGGACGGAGTCGCCGCCGCAAGGCCCGGCAAGGGGCTGAACAACATGCGCCAGCGCGCGGCGTCGCTGGGCGCCGACCTGACCCTGGTCACCGGCCCGATTGGTACCCGCGTCGTCATCGATCTGCCATTCCGCCTGCCGGGTTTTTAAAGCATCCGATAGAACAGGCATCGGCGATACGCCACCATAACTTGCGAAAATCCCGGTTTCGCCAGCTCTCCCATAAACATGGGATTACCCAAAACGGTTAGTGCCCATACAAAAGATTTGGCGCAAACCTTGCGCAAATCCCGGCGGCGGTGAAAGCCGGGGCGAATGACTTCCGATCATCCAATAACCAGGGATTGCAGGCATGAGCAAGACGCAGGCGGCGATGGTCGACATTTCCGATGACGAGCTTCTGGTGGTGGTGGGCGGAACCGGCTCGACCAACGCCCAGTCCGGTCATGCGCAGGAGGATGAGAACGGGGTCAGCGTCAGCGTCGGGGTCGAGGTCGCCAGCGCTTCGGGCAGCGTCGGGGTTTCCACCTCCACCAGCCACGACATCGGCGGCGCCACCGTGACCACCGAGGTCGGGGCCGGCGCCAGCGGGTCGGCCGGCGTCACCGTCGGGTCGGGCGGCGTCACCGCGACGGCGGACGGCTTTGCCGGCAGCCACGGCAGCGTGACGGTGACCAACGGGCCGGTCACCCAGACCATCAGCTATGAGGCCGGCGCCAGCGGCAGCGCCAGCGTGTCGGTTTCCTACACCGGGGTGGAAGCCTCGGCATCCGGCTCGGTCGGCGTTTCGGTGACCACGGAAACCACGGTCGGCGGCAATGTCGGCCATGGCGTCACGGTGGAGGGCTCGGTCACCCAGACCATCGCGGTCGGCGCCGGCGCAGAGGTCAGCGGCTCCATCGGGGCGAGCGGCGTCCATGGCGACGTCAGCACCTATGCCGGCAATTACGTGGAGGTGACGGCCTCGGTCACCGCCGGCAACAACGACATCAGCAGCACCACCACGGTCGGCGTCATCGATTCCGGATCGGTCGGTGCCGGGACCGAGGTCACCGCCGGCTATTCCGACGGCCATGTCACGCTCGGGCTCGGCGCCACGGCGGCGATCGGCATCGGCGGCGTCACGGTGGGCCAGGAGGTCACGGTCAACACCGCCCCGCTCGAACATGCCGGCGCCCAGGCGGTGGCCGCGGCCACCCCCGCCGTCACCGACGCCGCCCACACGGTCGCCAACACCGCGCAGTCGGTCGCGACCACCGCGGCCCCTGCGGTGACCGATGCGGCGCACACCGTCGCCAACACGGCGCAGAACACCGCCAGCACGGTCAGCAACACCGCGCAGTCGGCCGTTCACGACGTGTCCAGCACGGCGCAGAGCACCGTCAACAGCGTGTCGAACACTGCGAAGAGCGTCACCAACTCCATCAAGAAGAAGATGAAGAAGTGGTGATGCCGGACGGAACGGCGGCATGAGCGACAGCGCGACGACGGAACGGCCGGCGGATCGGCCGGTGGCGGCGACGTCGCCGGCCGGCGGCGGTCCGGCCGCTTCCGGCGGCGAAACCGGCAAGGCCGGCTTCCGCGCGGAGGCCGCGGAGGCCGCCACCTCCGTGTCGCAGGTGGACGATGCGCTGGAGGTGGTGCGGCCGCCGGTGCTGGCCTTCTGCATCACGCTGGCCCTGCTGGTCGTCGGCGTCGTCGTGTGGGCGTCCTTCACCGACGTGCCGATCAAGATCACCGGGCAGGGCATCCTCGTCAGCCCGGGCGGCGTCATCGACGTGGTGTCGGAATCGAGCGGCCGGATCAACGACATCCGCTTCAAGCCGGGCGACCTGATCCACCCCGGCGACGTCGTCGCGCTTGTCGACCAGAGCGAGCAGAAGCTGAAGCTGGCGGAGGCCGAGGGCGAATTACAGGACGCCATCGCCGCCCGCGATGACATGCAACGCTTCCAGGAGCGCGACCTGCATGCCGACGAGGTCTGGCGGCAGGCACGAGAGCAGGCGGTCAACGGCAACATCACGTCGCTGCAGGAACGCCAGCGCATGATGACCGAGCGCGAGGAGCTGGTCCGCCAGCTCGCCGAGCGCGGGCTGATCACCCGCGACCGCGCCATCTCCGCCAAGATCGAGCTGTTCACCATCCGCTCCGACCTGGAGGCCCAGCGCAACGAGCTGCAGACCATGACGCTCGACGCCGCCCGCCGCCAGACCCAGCGCGAGAAGGACATGCTGGCCGCCGAGCAGCGGGTGGCCACCGCCTCGCGCGCGGTGGAGTCCGCCCGCGACCGGCTGAAGCGCTATGCCGCGGTGCTGTCGCCCTATGGCGGCCGCGTGGTGGAGGCGAAGGCGAATATCGGGCAGGTGGTGTCGAGCGGCGCGCCGATCGTCAGCATCGAGCGCGACGGCGCGCTGGCCGGCCAGGGGAGCAATCCTGGTGGCGATCTGGTGGCCCTGGTCTATGTCGGGGCGCAGGACGGCAAGAAGCTTCGCCATGGCATGGAGGCCGACGTGTCGCCGGCGTCGGTCCGCAAGGAGGAGCATGGGCACCTGATCGGGCGGGTCGACCGCGTGGCCGACACCCCCGCCAGCAGTGTCGGCATGCTGCGCACCCTGCAGAACGACGCGCTGGTCGGCGAATTCCAGAAGACGCTGCGCACCCCCTTCGAGATCATGATCCGGCTGGACCGCGATGCGGCCGGCGCGCTGCGCTGGTCCACCGGCAATCCGCCGAAATTCTCGATGGATGGCGGCACGCTGGTGTCGGTGGAGATCACCGTGCAGAAGGTCCGGCTGATCGCCCTGGCCCTGCCCATCCTGCAGCAATGGCTCCGGCTGGATCTGACCGACGTGGCGCCGGAGCCGGATGCGGGCAAGATGCCCGCGACCGCGCCGGCCGCATCCGGAGCCTGAGATGCGCACCCCGTCGATCCTGCAGATCGAGGCGGCGGAATGCGGCGCCGCGGCGCTCGGCATCGTCGCCGCCCATTACGGCCGCTGGCTGACGCTGGAGGATCTGCGCGAGCGCTGCGGCATCTCGCGCGACGGCAGCCGCGCCGCCAATCTGGTCCAGGCCGCGCGCGAACTGGGGCTGCAGGCCCGCGGCGTGCGCACCGAGCCGGAGGGGCTGCAGGGACAGACCGGACCGATGATCCTGCATTGGGGAATGGACCATTTCCTGGTGCTGGAGGGACGGCGCGGGCGCTGGTGGTACCTGAACGACCCGGCGCGCGGCCGGCGCCGCGTCGACGATGCCGAATTCCGCCGCCAGTTCACCGGCATCGCCCTGCTGATGGCGCCGGGACCGGAGTTCCGCAAGGGCGGGTCGGCGCCCAGCGCGCTGCGCGGCCTCGCCCGGCGGCTGCGCAAATCCTGGGGGGCGGTGTGGTTCGCCGCGGCGATCAGCCTGCTGCTGGCGATCCCCGGCATGCTGTTCCCCGCCTTCCGCCAGATCTTCATGGACAGCGTGCTGGTCGGCGGGCTGGCCGACTGGATGACGCCGCTGATCGGCGCGATGCTGATGGTCGGCGCGGTCACGCTGACCTTCACATGGTTGCAGAAAAGCGTGCTGCACCGGCTGGAGACCCGTCTGGCCCTGCTGGGCGGCATCGGCTTCATGGAGCGGGTGCTGCGGCTGCCGATGGGCTTCTTCGGCCAGCGCGGGCCGGCGGCGGTCGCCGACCGCATCATGCAGAGCGACCGTCTGGCCGAACTGCTGGCCGGCGAGATCGGCGGCTGCCTGTTCGCCATCCTGACCGCGCTGACCTATCTGGCGGCGATGGCCTTCTACCAGCCGGCGCTGGCGCTGGTCGCCGTGGCCGCCGCCGCCAGCCTGGCGCTGGCGTTGGCCCTGCTGTCGCGCCAGCTGGAGGAGGGCCAGCAGCGTCTGCTGAACGAATCGGCGCAGGAGGGCGCCGACGCCAAGCAGGGGCTGCGCATGATCGAGACCTACCGCGCCGCCGGGGCGGAGCGGCTGCTGTTCGAGCGGCTGGTCGCCCGCCATGCCCGCGTGCTGAACATCCGCCAGTCGCTGATGCTGCGCCGCGCCGTTCTGCGGCTGCTGCCGGCCTTCGTCGGCGGGGTGGCGTCGGCCGCCGTGGTCACCGTCGGCGGCGGCATCGTCGCGGAAGGCGGCATGACCATCGGCGCGATGATGGGATTCATGGTGCTGATGTCGGCCTTTTTGGCGCCAGTGTCGCGCCTCGTCCAGCTCGGCGCCCGCATCCAGGAGGCGCGGTCCTATCTGCGCCTGCTCGACGACACCATGCAGCATCCCATCGCCGAGGAGTTCCGGCAGGCGCAGCCGCAGCAGGCCCCCGCCGTGCTGCGCCGGCTGACCGGGCGGATCGAGCTGCGCGACGTGACCTTCGGCCATTCCCGCCGGGCGCCGCCGCTGATCCGCGGCCTGTCGCTGACCATCGAGCCGGGCGAGCGGGTCGGGGTGGTCGGCGGCTCCGGCTCCGGCAAATCGACGCTGGCGCTGCTGACCGCCGGGCTTTACGAGCCGTGGTCGGGCGAGGTGCTGCTCGACGGCAAGCCGCTGCGCGAGATCCCGCGCCGGGTGCTGCGCCAGAGCGTGCAGGTCGTCGATCAGAACGTGACGCTGTTCGAAGGCAGCGTGCGCGACAACATCGCCCTGTGGGACCCGACGGTGTCGGACGAGCGGCTGTTCGCCGCCGCCCGCGACGCGGTGATCCACGACATCATCATCGACCGCCGCGACGGCTATGCCTCCCCGGTCAGCGAAGGCGGGGCCAATCTGTCGGGCGGCCAGCGCGCCCGCATCGAGATGGCGCGCGCCCTGGTGCAGAACCCGCGCATCCTGGTGATGGACGAGGCGACCGCCGCGCTCGACGACCACACCCAGGCGCAGCTGCTGTCCAACCTGCGCCGCCGGGGATCCACCATGCTGGTGATCGCCCACCGGCTGACGGCGATCCGCGACTGCGACCGGGTGCTGGTGATGCAGAGCGGCGAGATCGTCGAGTCCGGCCCGCCGGCCGAGCTGGCGCGCCGCGCCGGCGCCTTTTCCTCGCTGATGCTGAGCATGGCCTGACCGGATGAGCCGCAGATGACGACCGAAGCCGCCCTGCCGGATTCCGACATCAAAGAGGTGGCCGGCGCTCCCGTCATCGCCTTCCAGCAGCCGGCCGTGGCGCTGGAACCCGCGGGATCGGTCTGGTTCCTGGAGGAGGGCGAGGCCGACATCTTCGCCGTCGCCGCCGTGGGCGCCAACGCCGGTTCGCGCCTGTTCCTCGGCCGGCTGCCGGCGGGCAGCCTGCTGGTCGGCATCGACGCCTTCATGCAGGAACTGATCGCGGTTCCGGCGGCCGGGTCGCGGCTGGAGGCCGTCGCCGACCCGCTGGAGGAGATCGAGCCCGACGCCCTGCTGGCCGGGATGGAGGCGTGGTCGTCCACCCTGATCTCCGGCATCGCCGCCATCCTCTGGCATCCCGAGCGCATCGACCGGCAGGCCCGCAGCGGCGCGGCGGTCGAGCTGGCGGACGGGCAGCTGGTGATGGTGCAGGAAGCCGGATTGTGGTGCGCGGTGCCCGCCCCCGGCGCCCTGCTGCTGGAGCAGGAGATCATCCAGGGCATCATGCCGCTGCCGCCGCGCGCGTGGCTGAAGGCGGCGGGGCCGATGCGCATCGTCTTCGGCCGCCGACCGCTGCCGCGCGACCTGCCCGCCGCGCTGACCGGCATCCATGCGCTGACCGCGGCCTGCGGTGAAATGCTGATGGGCGCCCGCGGTCTGGCCGAGGCCGACGAGGCCGGGCGGCTGTCGCTGCGCGGCGCGCGCGAGGCGGAGGAGGGCGAGCGCTTCGTCCATCTGGCCGGGCGCCTCCTCGACCATGCCCGCAAGCCGTCGGCGCCGGCGGACGGCGGCCATCACGATCCGCTGTTCACGGCGATGAGCGCGGTCGCCGCCCGCACCAACCCCCGCCTGCGGCTGCGCCGGCCGACTCTGCTGCGCGAGCGCGACCTCGACGTGCAGCCGACGATGGAGGAGATCGCCCGCGCCTCCGGCCAGCATATGCGGCCGGTGACGCTGACGGAGGGCTGGTGGCGCCGTCCGCTGGGTCCGCTGGTCGGTGCGACGCTGGAGGGCCGACCGGTGGCGCTGCTGCCGAAGGGGCGCGGCTATGAGCTGCTGGCCGGCGAGGATGCCAAGCCGGTCCGCGTCACCGCGCCGGTCGCCGCCGGGTTGTCGCCGTCGGCCTGGACCATGGTCGAACCGCTGCCGGACCGGCCGCAGACCGTCGGGTCGCTGATGCGGTTCGTCCGCACCCCGCCGGCCTTCTGGCTGCTGACGCTGGCGGTGGCGGCGCTGGGCGCGCTGCTCGGCCTCGCCAGCCCGTTCGGGATGAAGTTCGCCTTCTCGTCGCTGGTGCCGGCGCGCGACCATGGCGGCCTGCTGGAGCTTGGCATCCTGCTGGGCTGCGTCGCCGCCGTCACGCTGGTGATCCAACTGGTCGGCGAGGTGACGCGGCAGAGCATGCAGACCATGCGCGAGGCCGGGCTGCATGCCGGCCTGTGGGACCGGGTGCTGCGGCTGCCGATGCCGGTGCTGCGCCAGCATTCGGCCGGCGACATGGCGGCGCGGGTGGGAATGGCGATGGCCCTGCCGCTGGCCGCCCAGGGCTTCACCGTCGCCGGCATCGGCACCGGCGCGGTGCTGGTCGCCAGCATCTTCGCGATGGCGTCCTTCCATGGCGCCGGCGCGGTGGTGGCGGTGTTGGCGCTGGCGGTGCAGCTGGGGCTGGCGGTCCTGTCGGCGGTGCTGCGGGCGCGGGTCTACAAGGTGGGCGAGGCGCTGAGCGGGCAGGCCGATTCCCTGGCGATGCAGTTCCTGACCGGCATCGCCAAGCTGCGTCTGGCCGCCGCCGAGCATTGGGCGCTGACCCATTGGTCGGAGCGCTTCATCGGCATGCGCGAGAAGCGCATGGAGGTGCAGGAGATCGAGGGGCGGATGGCGGCGGTCAACTCCGCCCTGCCGGTGCTGGCGATGGCGGCGCTGTTCCTGGTCTTCCATTCCGCCGGGACCGACAGCGCCAGCATCGTCGCGATGATGACCGCCTATATGATCGCCAACGGGGCGGCGGCGGCGCTGGGCGACGGGTTCGGCGCCTTCTATCAGGTCTACGCCGCCCGCGCCTTCGCCGATCCGGTGCTGCGTTGCGCGCCGGAGCCGGCGCTGGGACGGATCGACCCCGGCCGGCTGTCCGGCCAGATCGCGGTCAGCGGGCTGTACTTCAATTACGCCCAGGCCGAAACCCCGGTGTTCGCCAACCTGAACCTGTCCATCGCCGCCGGCGAGTATGTGGCGATCCTCGGCCGGTCGGGCTGCGGCAAGTCCACGCTCGTCAGGATTCTGCTGGGGCTGGAGCGGCCACGGGTGGGCAGCGTCACCTATGACGGCAACGATCTGTCCTCGCTCGATCTCGGATTGTTGCGGCGGCGGGTCGGCACCGTGCTGCAGGGGGCGCAGCTGCCGCCCGGCGCGCTGATCGACGTGGTGCGCGGCCTGAGCGACGCGACCGAGGCGGAAATCTGGGACGCGCTGGCGGCGTCGGCGATCGCCGATGAAATCCGGGCGATGCCGCTGGGTGTGCGCACGCCCATCGCCGATGCGTCGCGCACGCTGTCGGGCGGGCAGGTGCAGCGGCTTCTGCTGGCCCGCGCGCTGGTGACCAAGCCCGATGTGCTGATCCTCGACGAAGCGACCAGCGCGCTGGACAACGCCACCCAGGCGGCGACCATCCGCACCCTGTCGTCGCTCGACTGCACCCGGATCGTCATCGCCCACCGGCTGGAGACCATCCGCGGCGCCGACCGAATCCTGATTCTGGACGGTGGCCGCGTCGCCCATGCCGGCCGTTTCGCCGAGCTGCAAGCCCGTGGACTGCTGGGCGCGTAGCGCATTTCCGCGTGTCGATCGGCGTCAGCCGCGCTTTCCGGCGTGGGACGCCGTCACCATGGCGAAGAACTGCGCCTCGTCGATGATGTCGGGCTTGCCGTATTTGGCGCGCCGGGCGGCGGCGGTGTCCAGCTTGGTAGCGCCGGGGGCGTGGCCGACGACGAGATAGTCGGTGTCCTTGCGGACGCTGGGATGCCAGTGTCCGCCCAGCGCCAGGATGCGGGCCATCACCGCGTCGCGCGACAGGCCGGTCAGTTCGCCGGTGACGGCGAAGGCATGACCGCCGACGCCGTGCGTGATGGGAGCGGCCGATGGCCGGACCACCGGCGGAGGGTCGATCTGGTTGGTCGGTGCCAGATGGGGAACCGCCAGCATCTCGGCGCTGCCGAGGATCATCTTCTGGAACAGACGGCTGGTGATCTCGGCATCGACGAAGGCGCCGTGGAAGCGGGCCCGGATGCCGACATCGATGCCGAACAGGGTCGCCACCGCATCGAGCGACGCGCGCCCGGCCACCTGTGCCCGCGCGTGTTGCATCGTGCAAACCGACTGGCCCGGCGTCCAGGGAAGGCCGCAGAGCCGGAATTCATGGCGCAGGAAGTCGATGTCGAAGCCGACATTGTGGCCGACCAGCACCGCGCCGTCGAGGAAGTCGCGAACGTCCTGGGCGACGCTGTGGAAGGGATCCTGGTGGCGCAGCAGGTGATCCGGCAGCCCGTGCACCCTCAGCGCATGCGGGTTCGACTTGCGGCTGGGATTGAAGATGAGGCTGAGACAGCGGCCGGTCGGCGTCGCCTCCGTCAGTTCGATGGCGGCGAAGCTGACCATGCGGTCGCCGCCGGCCGGCGACAGCCCGGTGGTCTCGCAGTCGATGACGACGAAACGGCGGGCGGAGGTCTGCGTCCGGGTGGCTTTCGCCGCCGCCGGACGGGCACGCACTGCATCGAACAAACGGCTCATGACCTCTCGTCCCGGGGGCAGGACGGCCCTGCCACGTCAAACACGCGCCGACTATAGGCGGGTGCGCCACCGCAGGTCGAGAGTCCGTGCCGTCGCAGGGCCGGCCGCCGGACGGTCGCCGATCCGCGGCCGATCCCGCCTCTTTCGCCCCCGGCGCGCCCTGCGACTTGGGGGGACGCATAGCCGATATGACGTGACGGTCGGCTGAACCGGCTCAGTGATTCGGCAGGCCGCCTGTCATGGTGGCATTTATCCGCCGGCGACGTTCGGTGGCGTCATGGTCGAATCAAACGAGGAAGGTGTCGTGTGACACGGAGCCGGTGGCATTCGCATCATACCGGGAAGGTCCTTCCAACGGCCTCCGGAACCGGACCGGGCCTGACGGTCTATGCGCAGCTTGCCGGGATCGTCCTGTTCTGGGGCGCCAACTGGCCGCTGATGAAGCTGGCGCTGGTCGACATCGGGCCGCTCGCCTTCTGCGCCGTGCGGCTGTTCGGAACCGCGCTGAGCGTCGCGGCGCTGGCGCCGATCCTGCGCTTTCCCCTGCTGCCCCAACGCGGCGAGCGGCTGATGCTCGCGGTCGTCGGCCTGCTGCAGGTCGCCGGCATGATGGGGCTGAGCAACATCGGGCTGCAGTTCGTCTCGCCGGGGCGGGCGTCGGTCCTCGCCTACACCATGCAGATGTGGGCCTTGCCGCTCGGCCTGCTGCTGCTGGGCGAGCGGATCACCGGGCGGCGCGCCGCGTCGGCGGGGCTGACCTTCGCCGGGGTGGTCGTCTTCTTCAACCCGGTGCTGGTGGATTGGAACGACGCCAACGCGCTGATCGGCAACGGCCTGCTCATCGGCTGCGCGCTCAGCTGGGCGCTGGGGGCGACCCTGTACCGCCGGCGGGTCTGGCGCACGCCCTTCTGGACCCAGACCTTTTGGCAGATCGCCGCCAGCGCGCTGGTGATGGTGCCGCTGGCGCTGTCCACCGAATACGGGCACCCGATCCACTGGTCGGGCTCCCTGCTGGCGGTCGTCGCCTACAACTGCCTGATCGCCACCGGGCTTTGCTATTGGTGGTGGGGCAAGGCGCTGTCGGTGATGCCGGCCAGCCAGGCCGGGCAGATCGTCTGTCTGGTGCCGATCACGGCGCTGCTGTTGAGCGCGATCTTCTACCACGAGCCGCTGAGCGCGGGCGTGCTGGCCAGCGTGGCGATGATCGCCGGCGGCATCGTCCTGTCGGCGCGGGCGCGCTGAGCGGACCCGGCGGCGCCGGAATAGGAATTGTGGCCGTCAGTTGGAGGCGGGATAGAGCGGCAGCAAATTCTGCTGGCGGCGCTGGTAGCGGACCAGTTCCAGCGCGCTCAGCGGACGGGCACCCTGCGCCCGGCAGGCGGCGGCGACCTCGAACATCAGCGCCTGCTGGTGGAACAGGGTGGCGTAGGCGTCGCCCAGCCGGAATTCCGGATCCCACATGTGGATGGCCTCCGCCCCGGCGCCGTTGACCTCGATGATGCGGAAATCCTCGCCCACCGCCAGCCGCTCCACCGAGGCGAAGCGCACGTCGAAGCGGCCGAAATGGAAGCCCGGCATTTCGTCGGCGATCTCGTCGAAGCGGGCGGTCAGCGTCGCCGTGACATGGCCGCAGGCGTCCTTGTAGAGGCCGCCGACCCGGCTGCTGCCGACCAGCGACAGCCGGACCGTGCGGCCCGCCTCCGGCACCTCGTCCAGCCGGTCGGCCAGCGCCTCGTGATGCAGCTCCGCCTTCCAGGAGGCGCGCGGATCGGCGGCGATCAGCTGGCGCAGGGTGGAGCGGCCGTCGCCCACCACATGCGGGTAATAGCGGAAGGTCATGGAGAAGATGCGCCCGTGCCGCTCCCCCGGCTTGCGGACGTAGAAGATGCCGGCCTCGCCGGCGTAAGGCACATGCTCCTGCAGGATCAGCCGGACGTCGGCCGGGAAGCCGCGGAGATAGGCGTGGAGATCGGCGCTGTCGCGCACCAGACGCACGCCGATGCCGCGCCAGCCGATGTCGGGCTTGGCGACCAGCGGGAAGGACAGGCCGGCGCCCGAGGCCAGCGAATCCAGCTGGGCCGGGGTCAGCGACGGGCGGTTGACCAGGGCGACGGATTGCGCGGCCCAGCGGCGCGCCGCCGGCCCGATCAGGTCCATGCAGGCGATCTTCGATTCGCCCAGCAGGCCGCCGGCCTCGATCGACGGGTTGGCGGCGGTCGGCAGGGTCAGGCTGCGGTGGCGGACGCCGAGAGCGAACCACTGCGCCACCAGCGGGATGTAGAACAGCAGCGGCGGAATGCGCTCCGCCCAGCCGATGGTGGGGGCGCCGGCGGGCACCACCGGCAGGCCGGGCAGGGCGATGGCGCGCGGGGTCGGGCTGCCGTGCAGCGCATCGCGCAGGGCGGCGGGCAGATGCGGCTCCAGCTTCGCCCGGACGCGGGCGAACAGGCTGCGGGCGATGGTCTGGGCGCGCCGCGTGCGCAGGAGCATCAGCGCCGCCGCGCAGCCGATGCCGATCACCTGCACTTGCACCGCCGCCGATTCCAGCGAGGAGGTCATCAGCGTCAGCAGCAGCCCGACATGGACGCCGGCGGTCGCCAGGGTGATGGCGACGAAGCGCAGGAACGGCACCCGCATCACGCCGCAGGCGAAATAGGTGGGGAACAAGACGCCGGGCACCAGCCGGCAAGTCACCAGCGTCGGCAGCAGGTTCTTCTGCAATGCGTTGCGGCAGCGCTCAAGCATCGGCCCTTCGGTCCGCCGCCGGATCCAGGTGACCCGCAGCGACAATAGTCCGAGGATATAAATGAACAGGTCGCCGGCAACGATCCCACACAGTAGCGTGAAGGCGGTCACGCCAATGCTGACGGTGCCGACGCTGACAAGGCTCGCACCCGCTGCAATCGCAACGTCTTCGTGCAAAAGTGTCAGCAAAGCAAGGCCCAGCAAGAGGGGAAAACCAGCGAGGGCGGTTATTGGTTGCAATGCAGCAAACACGGGCGGGCTGTCCGTTGGAATCGGGGCGGCAAGGATGCCACCGGCAAAATTGCATAGGAAAAGGTAAGCTTCACGTTAAAACTTTTGTAGAACCGTGCGACATAGAGACTGTTTCCTTTAGGCCATATCGAAACGGTATGACCATGATAGAAAATATGTGTTTGCAGCTATGGCGCCGGCGCGGCACAGTGCGTCTCAATGAAGACCGGCCAATCGGTGACCGGCGGGCGAAGCGCCAGACGACACGACCCAGACGATACGACCAGGAGACGCACCGTGCAGAGCATCCAGTGGGACGACGCCTTTCTCCTTGAAGCCCAGCTGACCGAGGATGAGAAGCTGGTGCGCGACAGCGCCCGCGCCTACTGCCAGGACCGGCTGCAGCCGCGCGTCATCTCCGCCTTCCGCGAGGAGCGGTTCGACCGCGAGATCATGACCGAGATGGGCGAACTGGGCCTGCTGGGCCCGACCATCCCGGAGGAGTACGGCGGGCCGGGCGTCAGCCATGTCGCCTACGGGCTGGTCGCCCGCGAGGTGGAGCGGGTGGACAGCGGTTATCGCTCGGCCATGTCGGTGCAGTCCTCGCTGGTCATGCACCCGATCTACGCCTATGGCAGCGAAGAGCAGAAGAAGAAGTGGCTGCCGCGTCTGGCCACCGGCGAGCTGGTCGGCTGCTTCGGCCTGACCGAGCCGGACCACGGCTCCGACCCCAACGGCATGAAGACCCGCGCCACCAAGGTCGATGGCGGCTATCTGCTGTCGGGCTCCAAGATGTGGATCACCAACTCGCCCATCGCCGATCTGGCCGTCGTCTGGGCGAAGTCGGACGCCCATGACAACAAGATCAAGGGCTTCGTGGTGGAGCGCGGGACCAAGGGCTTCTCCACGCCAAAGATCGAGGGCAAGCTGTCGCTGCGCGCCTCGGTCACCGGCGAGATCGTTCTGGACGAGGCCTTCGTGCCCGACGAGAACCTGCTGCCCAACGTGTCGGGCCTGGGCGGTCCGTTCGGCTGCCTGAACAAGGCGCGCTACGGCATCGCCTGGGGCGTGATGGGCGCGGCGGAGTTCTGCTGGCACGCCGCCCGCCAGTACACGCTGGACCGCAAGCAGTTCGGCCGCCCGCTGGCCCAGACCCAGCTGGTGCAGAAGAAGCTGGCCGACATGATGACGGAGATCACGCTGGGCCTGCAGGCCTGCCTGCGCGTCGGCCGCATGATGGACGACGGCAGCTGGTCGCCGGAGGCGATCTCGCTGATCAAGCGCAACAACTGCGGCAAGGCTCTGGACATCGCCCGCGTCGCCCGCGACATGCACGGCGGCAACGGCATCTCCGAGGAGTTCCAGGTCATCCGCCACATGGTGAACCTGGAGACGGTGAACACCTACGAAGGCACCCACGACGTCCACGCCCTGATCCTGGGCCGGGCGCAGACGGGCCTGCAGGCGTTCTCGTAAGGTCACTTTGGTAAGGTAGCGATTTCCCTCTCCCGTCCCGGAAGAGGGAGGGGGCCCGCCGTGAAGCGGTGGGAGGGTGAGGGGTGAACCGAGAATCGGTGTGGTTGCGGATTCTCGGACTACCCCTCACCCTCCCCACTCCGTGGGTCCCCTCCCTCTCCCGGGGCGGGAGAGGGCGTTTTCAGGTTCCGGTCGCCTGCTGGCGCACCTCCGTCAGGAAGCGCTCCACTTCGGCGGCCAGCGCGCGGGTCTGGCCGGACAGGCCGCGGGCGGCGTCCTGCACGCCCAGCGCGGTGCTGCCGGCGCTCTCCGCCGTGTGGGCCAGGGCGGCGATGGTCGCCGACACGTCCTGGGTGCCCAGCGCCGCCATCTCCACCGCCCGCGCGATCTCCTGGGTGGCGGAGTTCTGTTCCTGCACCGACTGGGTGATGGTGCCGGAAATGCCGTCGATCTCGGTGATGGTGCTGCCGATGGCGCCGATGGCGTCGGCGGCCTCGCGGGTCACCGACTGCATGGCGTTGACCTGGGCGGCGATCTCGTCGGTGGCCTTGGCGGTCTGGTCGGCCAGCCCCTTCACCTCGGTCGCCACCACGGCGAAGCCTTTGCCGGCCTCCCCCGCACGCGCGGCCTCGATGGTGGCGTTCAGCGCCAGGAGGTTGGTCTGCTTGGCGATGGCATGGATCAGCCCGACCACCTGACCGATGCGTTCGGCGTTGGCGATCAGCCCCTGGACGGTGGCGTTGGTGCGGTCGGCATGGGACACCGCCTCGCCGGCGATGCGGGCGGAATGGCCGACCTGTTCGGTGATGCCGCCGATGGAGCTGGCGAGTTCGGTCGCGGCGGCGGCGGCGGAGCGGACGTTGGACTGGATGTCGTCGGATTCGCGGGCGACGTTGCGGGTCTGGCTGGACGCCTCGCCCACCACCATCGCCATGCGGTCGGCGCTGTCGGCCATGCCGGACGCCGACTCGGCGATGCCCTCCACCAGACGCTTCACCGTGCCCTGGAAACGGTCGGCGAGGTCGAGCAATGCTGCACGCTTGGCCTCCTCCGCCCTGGCGTCGGCTTCGGCCTGGGCGGCGTGCATGCGGGCGATGGCGCGGGCGTTGTCGCGGAAGACGGTGACCGAGCCGGCCATGGCGCCGATCTCGTCGGAGCGGCCGTCGCCGGGCACCTCGACGGCGGTGTCGCCGTCGGCCAGCTTCGCCATCGCCGCCGACATGGCGCGCAGCGGGCGTATGACGATGCGGCCGAGCAGGACGTTCAGCAGGGCGATCTGCACCACCAGCGCGATCAGGCAGATGGCGATCTGGTTGCGCATCTGGGTGGCGATGGCGTCGATCTGCTGGTCCAGGCTCCAGGCGATCTGCAGGGCGCCGACCAGCCGGTTGCTCTTGCCGGTCACCACCGGCACCGTCACGACGATGTGGCCGTTGGCCGAGCGGGTCTGCGCGCCCTTGCCGGCCAGCACCGCCTCGACCAGATCCTTGTCGGCCTTCAGGTCGTACTTGGCGAAGCGCGGGTTGGAGAAGTCGGCCAGCGTGTCCGACGCGGTCGCGGCGCGCAGCGAGGCGAGCTGCACCTCATGGCTGTCGGCCAGCGGCATGAACTCCGTCTCGATGGAGGCGCCGTCGCTGGCGATGAAGCTGGTCTTGGTGGCGTTCGCCAGCATGTCGGTCTTGACGCGGGCGTCGTGCGTGGCGAGCCGCACCGCGTCGTCATACTGCATCTTGGCCTGCAGCCCCATGATGACGATGAAGCCGCCGACGATGGCCGCCACGAAGGCCGCCGTCACCTTCCGCCCGACGCTCCAGAACCGTCGCGGCCGGGATGCGGCCGCCTTGTCCACTGCCATGCTCTTGCCCTTCCCATGCCGCCTTCGCGTCGCATCGACCGTCAAGGCATGACGGATCAGCCGCCGGAATGACCGGCGTTCGCTGTCGAAGCGTCAACGAATTGCAAAATTTAAATGGTATTGTAACGGAACGTCATGGTCTGCGCCATGATCTTCTTCTCTGACTTTCGGATGATTGCCGACTGTCACAGCAATACTGAAGTCTCGGCCGGCGCGGCCAAAGTGAAGGCGGCGCCGTTGCCTGGACGAAACGGCGCCTTTCCATGCCGGATATATCGCTAATCCGGCTTCTGTTCTTTTGGTTGTGCGTTATGCTGGGGTGTTCCGGGTCCTCCATCGGAACCGGAACACCCCAGGTTGCGGCATCTCAGCCGCGGGCCGGCTTGCGCTCCCGCCAGCCGAACGGGCCGGCAGTCTCATAGAGCCACGGGTACTGGTTGACCATGCGCCTTGCGATGGCGATGCGGTGGGCGGTCAGCGTGATGAGGCCGAGCA
>NZ_LGQY01000093.1:0-46889 GCF_003116065.1 Azospirillum sp. TSO5
GCCCAGCCGTGCAGTCCTTCGCGCTACCGCGCTGACCATGAACGCCGAATCCCCTCTTGACCGGTATGACGGGGGATCATCGGCACTCTCCGGAGGATGCGGGCGCTGGGTCTCGGGCGCTGGGTCGGGGGTGGCTTGCGGGTCTCAAAGCCACGCGCGCGCGACCATAGCGGTGCCGGGGGGCGTTTTAAAGCCTCACGATGCGCCGTGCCCAACCCGGCCCGGGCTTGGCCATGATCGGGCGCCGGCGGCGGCCTGCGGCGTCATTAATCTTCGCGGTCGAATCGTTGCCGGCCGAAGGGAATCCGCGCCTAAGATTGAATGGACCGACTTTCCGCCGATTCCCTGTCCGTTCGCCGCGGTGCCGCCCCATGGCGATCCAGGGGAGAGGAAAACAGTCAAAGAGTCGCGCCGCGGTGGATTTGGTTCGCTCGCAGTTGAATCGGCGCGAGCATTAAGCAACACTTGCACAGCGCATCGGGGCTGGCCCAAGCTCGCATCCGGAAAGCCTATCCGAAGGGAGCCCTTCTTGTCCGACCCCGTCGTCGAACTGGTCCGTGCGCCGTCGCGCTCGTCCGACGAGGCGCGGCTCTACCGCCTGCAGTTCCTGGCGTCGATGGCGCTGGTGTCGGCGCTCGTCCTCGGGCTTGGCTTCTACTTCGTCTGGCAGCATTGGGCCGACCTGGAGCACGACCTGCACCAGAGCGAGACGCGCTATCTCCAGGAGCAGCGTCAGACTCTGATGCAGGAGGTGGAGAATGCGCAGTCCTATCTGGCCTACATGCGCTCGCGCGTCGAACCGCTGCTGAAGGACCATCTGCGCACCCAGGTGAACGAGGCCTATGCCATCGCCCGCAGCGTCCATGACCGGGAACGGAACATCCTGCCCGAAGCGGCGGTGAAGGAATCGATCAAGCAGACCCTGCGGCCGCTGCGCTTTTCCGGCGGTCGCGGCTACTACTTCATCCACGACATGAACGGCAACTCGCTCCTGATGCCGCCGGACCCGTCGAGGGAGGGAGCGCCGAATGACGGAACGTCGCCCTCCGCCGTGCCCGAAACGGCGGAGGATTCGGTCGTGGACGAGCTGATGCGGGCGGCCCATGACCCCAACCGGCGCGGCTTCGCCCGCTATCGCGTGAACCAGCCCGACGATCCGACGCAGACCGTCGACAAGCTGGCCTTCGTCCGTCTGTTCGAACCCTATGACTGGCTGATCGGAGCCAGCGATTCGCTGAGCGCCGTGGAGACGCGGCTGCAGCATGAATCGCTGGATCGCCTGCGCGCCTTCCGGTTCGGCGAGACCGGCTTTATCGGCGTGCTGCGCCAGGACGGGCAGGTGCTGCTGTCGCCCACCGCCCCGGCGTCGGAGGGGATGAACGCCCGCGATCTGCCATGGAAGACCGAGCGCGACATCGTCACCCGCATGCTGGACGTCGGGCGTCAGGGCGGCGGCGAGCTGCGCTACGATTGGATCCATCCGGTCTCGGCGCGGCCTACGCCGAAGATGGCCTATGTTTCCGCCCCCAACGTCTGGGGCTGGATCCTGGTCGCCGGCTCCTACATCGACGATGTCGGCCGCGAGATGGAGGTCCGCCGGGCGGAGATCAGCCGCGGCGTCAACCAGCGGGTCTGGACTACGGTCGCCGTGCTGGGCGTGGCGTTGGCGGCCTCGGTCGGCGTGTCGTGGCTGGTCACCGGCTGGATCCGGCGCATCGTCGGCGGCTATCAGCTGCGGGTCCGGCACAGCGACAGCATGCTGCGCGAACGGGCGCGCCAGCTCTATCTCGCCAACTTCTTCATCGACCATGTGTCCGAGATCGTCGTGCTGGCCGACGCCGGCCTGCGCATCGCCTACGTGAACCCATTCGGCTGCAAGGCGCTGGGCGGCAGGCTGGACGATCTGGTGATGGGGCAGGCCGACCTGCTGAAGCGCTTCGCCGCGGAGGGCGAGGACGCTGCCAGCCATTACGAGACCGCCTATCTCACCGCCGACGGCCGCATGCTGGAGCTTGAGGTCACCGCCAGCCGCATCACCTACGAGGGCGACGTCTATTACTCCGCCATCGCCCGCGACATCAGCGAGCGCAAGCGGGCGGAATGGCAGCTGCGGTTGTCGGCCAAGGTGTTCGACAACGCGGCGGAAGGCATGTTCGTCGCCAACGAACACCGGCAGATCGTCGCCGCCAACGATGCCTTCTCCCGCATCACCGGCTATGGGCGGGACGAGGTGCTGGGCCGCGGCCCGGAATTCCTGCGCTCCGACCGCAACCCGCCGGAATTCTATGACGAGCTTTGGGCGCAGCTGCGCGCCGAGGGCCATTGGGCCGGCGAGATCTGGAGCACCCGCAAGAATGGCGAGGTGTTTCCGGAATGGCTGAGCGTCAAGCTGGTCAGGAACGAGGACGGCGCCGTCGCCAACTACATCGCCGCCTTCACCGACATCACCGAGACCCGCGCGCAGGAGGAGCGCATCCGCCATCTGGCGCAGTTCGACTTCCTGACCGACCTGCCCAACCGCTTCCTGCTGCGCGACCGGCTGGAGCGCGCGATCCTGGCCGCCGGCCGCCACGGCACCAAGGTGGGGCTGCTGTTCGTCGATCTCGACCGTTTCAAGACCATCAACGACAGCCTGGGCCATCAGGTCGGCGACGGCCTGCTGCGCGAGGTGGCGGTGCGGCTGAGCGGCACCGTGCGGGCCAGCGATACGGTCAGCCGGCAGGGTGGCGACGAGTTCATCATCCTCATCAGCGACATGGACAGCCCCGACGCCGCCGGCATCGTCGCGCGCAAGGTGCTGCACGCCCTGTCGGAACCTTATCTGATCGACGGGCACGAGCTGCAGGTCACGCCGTCCATCGGCATCGCGATCTACCCCGACGACGGCACCGGCATCGATGCGCTGCTGAAGAGCGCCGACATGGCGATGTATGCCGCCAAGGAGGCCGGGCGTGCGACCTACCGGTTCTTCACGCCGGAGCTGAACCGCCGTGCGTCGGATCGCATGTGGACCGAAAACAACCTGCGCCGCGCCTTGGCCAACAACGAGCTGGAGCTGCATTTCCAACCGCAGTTCTCGCTGGACGACCGCCGGCTGGTCGGGGCGGAGGCGCTGGTTCGCTGGCGCCAGCCCGACGGCACGCTGATCATGCCCGGCCAGTTCATTCCGGTGGCCGAGGACACCGGCCTGATCCTGCCGCTCGGCGACTGGGTGCTGGGCGAGGCTTGCCGCCGGGTGTCTGAACTGCTGCGCCACCGCGACCTGCTGATCGCCATCAACCTGTCGGCGGTGCAGGTGCGCCGCCCCGGATTGGCGGAGCGGGTGGCGGGCTGGCTGTCGGCCTACGGCATCCCGCCGTCGGCGCTGGAGCTGGAAGTGACGGAAAGCGTCCTGATGGACGAGTCCGATGTGGTCTCGGAAACCTTCTCGCAGCTGCGCGAAATGGGCGTGCCGCTCGCCATCGACGATTTCGGCACCGGCTATTCCTCGCTGGCCTATCTGAAGCGCTTCCGCGTCGACAAGCTGAAGATCGACCGCAGCTTCGTCAGCGGCCTGCAGGCCGACGACCCGGACAGCGGCGCCATCGCCGAGGCGATCATCGGCATGGCCCGGTCCTTGCGCATGCAGACGCTGGCCGAAGGGGTGGAGACGGAGGAGCAGTACGACTGCCTCGCCGGGATGGGCTGCGACCAGTGCCAGGGCTATCTGCTGGGCCGCCCGATGCCCTACGAGGATTTCCTGGACTTCGTCCGCCGCGATGCCGCCGCGGCCGGGCTGCTGGTGGCGGAGGTGGTGGACTAGGCGCCCATACCCGCACTGCGGTCACCCGTACCGGTCACCCGTACCGCAGCAGCCTTGTCCCGTTCGACTTCAGCCATGCCCGCGGCCATTCCACGCCGGTGCCGTCGGTCAGGCTGGCGCACAGAGCCCAGAAGCGCGGGGAATGGTTCATCTCGCGCAGATGCGCCACCTCATGCCCGACGACATAATCCAGCACCGGTTCGGGTGTCAGGATCAGGCGCCAGGAGAAGGACAGCCGGCCGGTGGACGAACAGCTGCCCCAGCGGCTCCTGGTGTCGCGGATGGTGACGGCGGCGACGCGGGCGCCGATGGTCGCGGCCTTCAACCGGGCACGGGTCGCCAGTTCGCGCTTGGCCTCGGCGGTCAGGAAATCGCGGATGCGGCGGGCGATGTGCTCCGGCTGGCCGCCGACCAGCAGGGCGCCGTCCTCGATCCTGGTCGCACCGCGCAGGGCAGGGTCGTGGCGGATGACATGCTCGACGCCGAGATAGGGCACGCTGGCGCCGTCGGCGAAGGGCAGGGAGGGCGGCATCGCCGCCAGCCGCGCCCGCAGCCAGCCGTCATGGCGGCCGACGAACTGGCGGGCGTCGGTTTCCGACACGCCGACCGGCACCACCACCTGGACCAGCCCGCGACCGGGATCGACGCGCAGGGTCATGCGGGTGGCGCGCGCGCTCTCCCGCAACTCCAGCGGCATCGGCAGGCCGGAAATCTCCAGCGCCCGCGGCGGCTGGGGCGGTCGGGCGGCGGATCGCTTGCGGCGACGGGACGGGGCGGGGCGGCGTTGCACCATGAGCGTCTTATAGCGCGGCCGACGCCGGATGCGGAAGCGTCCTCCGCCCTTTGTCGGAATGGCGCAGCGGCCCGGCTTCTGATCTAAGTCTTAAGGCTTTCGAACGAACTTAGGCCATGGGGTGGACTGAGGTCACATTTGACACGATCGATTGGAGCACAAGATAAAGCAGAGGTAACGCGGCGGTCAGTGGACCTCCCTTTTATCGCCGATCCTGCCGCCCGTTTTCCTGTTGTTGGTCTTTCCCGTAGCCTTGCCGAGTACACGCCAATGCCTCTCATCCCAGAACAAACGCCGACACGCGAGGATTGGTTGGACGCCCTGCTGTCGGTCGGCGGATCGCCTCAGGCCCTGCTTGGTGAGGATGGGCGCGTGCTGGTGGCGAATCGTGCCTTCGCCGACGCTCTTGGCTGCCCGCCAAACGCGGTGGAGGGGAAGACCCTGGTGGAGGCCGGTCTGCCCGCCGGCACCGCCGACGGGATCGAGGGGCTGCGGCGGCAGGTGATGGAGACCGGGATAGCGGCCAGCGCGGCCGGCCCGCTCCCCGGCCTGCCGTCTGCGCTGGCGCTTTCCCCGGTGGCGGATGCCGGAGGGCGGATTCGCGCGGTGGCGCTGGTCGCCGATGCCGCGGCAGCCGCCTTGGCCGAAGCGAGGGCGGAGACCGCGCAGGCGCGTGCCGATGCCGAACGCGCCCGCACCGCCAAGGGCAAGTTCCTGTCCGCGGCCAGCCACGATCTGCGCCAGCCCTTCCAGGCGATGCACCTGTTCCACCATCTGCTGAGCGGCCGGCTGACCGATCCGACCTCCATCGAACTGGCGAACAAGCTGGAGCAGGCGATCATCGGCGGCGAGACCCTGCTGCGCGCCCTGCTGGACGTGTCGGCGCTGGAAGCGGGGCTGGTCACCGCCAAGCCGCAGACCTTCCCGGTCGACGAACTGCTCGCCAAGATGCTGGAGGAGTTCGGGCCGGAGGCGGAGGCCAAGGGGCTGCGCTTCAACGTCCATCCGCTCGACGCCCAGGTGACCAGCGATCCGGTGCTGATGGAGCGGCTGCTGCGGCCCATCATGGCCAACGCCCTGCGCTACACCCTGAAGGGGGGCATCCTGCTGGCGGCGCGGCGGCGCGGTGCGAACCTGCGCATCGAGGTGTGGGACACCGGCGTCGGTATCGATCCGGCCAACCATGCCGTGATCTTCGAAGACTTCCACCAGCTCGGCAATCCCGGACGCGACCGCAAGCAGGGACTCGGCCTCGGTCTCGCCATCGTGCGGCGGCTGGCCCAGGTGCTGGGGCATCCGGTCACCGTGCGCTCCAGGCTTGGCAAGGGTTCCGTCTTCGCGGTGGAGGTGCCGCTGGCCGGCAATGACGGTGACCGGTCGGGTGACGACTCCGCTGACAGCGACCCTGACCCGGCGGTCGGCCAGTCTGCGTCCGCAACTCCGACGGCGGCCGGCACGGTGCTGGTGATCGAGGACGATGCCATGCAGCTGGAGGGGATGGGGCTGCTGTTGCAGGGCTGGGGCTATGCCGTCATCCCCGCCCGCGGCATCGACGAAGCCTGTGCCGGGTTGGACGGGGGCGCCGCCACTCCCGACCTCGTGCTGTCCGACCTGCGCCTGTCGGGGCCGGAGACCGGCATCGACGCCATCCAGGCGGTGCGTGCCCGCTGCGGCCGGCGGGTGCCGGGCGTCATCGTCACCGGCGACACCGATCCCGACCGGCTGCGCAGCGTCGACCGCAGCGGCTTTCCTATGGTCCACAAGCCCTGCGACCCGACCGCCCTGCGTCGCCTGCTCAGCCGCAGCCTGCCGCCCGTTCGCCGGCCTGATACCGCCTGCCCAAGTTAGACATTTCGCGCCCGCGCATTTTCGCTCCGCAACATTTCATCACCGTGGTTTTCACGTCATAAAACTGTAAAGCGGCGTCTTGACAGACCCTGGTATGCGTGCGCAGTGTGACGGTTAGAGCAACCAAACAGTTTCGAAAACGATCATCGTACCGCCGGTCTTTTTCGCAAGCGCACACAGCGCCGTATGCGTTTGCCACCAAAACTTCACGAAAGCGTCGCGGGATGGCAACCCGTTGCCCTCATGACAACCGCGCACCATACCGGGATAGGGAGACCCACCGCATGTTGACCCGCCGCAAGCTTGCCCTCCTGACGGGCGCCGCCACCACCACCGCGCTGCTGTTCGCCGCCGCCCTGCCGGGCTCGGCCCTGGCGCAGCAGAAGACGGTGGTCGATTTCTGGCACGGCCTGCCGCAGCCGCTGGGCGGCCAGCTGGAGCAGATCGTCAAGGACTTCAACGACAGCCAGCAGGCGGTCCAGGTCAACGCCTCCTACAAGGGCAGCTATCCGGAGACGATGCAGGCGGCCATCGCCGCCTTCCGTGCCGGCAACGCGCCGCACATCGTGCAGATGTTCGAAGTCGGGACCGCCACCATGATGGCCGCCGGCCCGGCGGTGAAGCCGGTCTATCAGCTGATGCAGGAGACGGGGGCGTCCTTCGACGCCAATGCCTACATCCCGGCGGTGAAGGGCTATTACTCGTCCAAGGACGGCAAGATGATGGCGCTGCCGTTCAACAGCTCCACCACCATCATGTTCTACAACAAGGACGCTTTCCAGAAGGCCGGCCTCGACCCCAACAAGCCGCCGGCGACCTGGCCGGAGATGATCGAAGCGGCGAAGAAGCTGAAGGCGTCGGGCTCCACCTGCCCGCTGACCACCTCCTGGCCGGTGTGGGCGCAGTTCGAGCAGCTGGGCGCCATTCACAACACGCCCTTCGCCAGCCAGGCCAACGGCTTCGGCGGCCTGAAGGCCGAGCTGAAGATCAATGCGCCGCTCTACGTCAAGCATGTCCAGACGCTGATCGACATGCAGAAGGACGGTCTGTTCAAGTATGGCGGCCGCGACAACAAGCCTGACGCCCTGTTCCCGTCGGGCGAATGCGCGATGATCCATGCCTCATCGGGCCTGCGCAGCCGTATTCTGAAGGAGGCGACCTTCGCCTGGGGTGCCGCCCCGCTGCCCTATTGGCCGGAATTCGCCAAGGATGGCCCGAAGAACAGCATCATCGGCGGCGCCGCCTTCTGGGTGATGACTTCGCCCAAGCGCACGCCGGCCGAATACAAGGCGGTGTCGCAGTTCTTCACCTACCTCGCCCGGCCCGAGGTCGATGCCAAGTGGCACATGGACACCGGCTATGTCCCGGTGACGATGAAGGGCTTCGAGCTGACCAAGGCTCAGGGCTATTACGAAAAGAACCCCGGCGCCGACGTGCCGGCCGCCCAGCTGACCCGGACGCCGACCACCGAGAACAGCATGGGCCTGCGCCTGGGCAACCTGCCGGAAATCCGCAACATCATCCAGGAAGAGCTTGAGAAGGCCTTCCAGGGCCAGCAGGACGCCAAACAGGCGCTCGACGCCTCGATCAAGCGCGGCAATGCCGTGCTCCGCAACTTCGAGCGGGCCAACAAGGGCTGATTGGCAGACTGAAACCTTCCCGCCTCCCCCTCTCCCCCCGGGGAGAGGGGGAGGCGGGCGGAGAGGGGACTCCGCCCTAGCGCAACGCCTAACCCACGAAAGACCAACCTTTGCAGCGTCGCGTCACCTTCGACAGCCGGCTGTTGCCCTATCTGCTGCTTGCGCCGCAGGTGGCGGTGACGCTGGTGTTCTTCATCTGGCCGGCGGCCCAGGCGGTCTGGCAGTCGGTGCATCTTCAGGACGCCTTCGGCATCCGCAGCGAGTTCGTCTGGTTCGAGAATTTCACCTATGTGCTGGGCGATCCGAACTATCTCGACACGCTGAAGACCACGGTGATCTTCAGCGTCGCGGTGACGGTGCTGGCGATGGGCGTCGCGCTGCTGCTGGCGGTGCTCGCCGATTCCAAGATCAAGGGCGCCAGCGCCTACAAGACGCTGCTGATCTGGCCCTATGCGCTGGCCCCGGCCGTCGCGGCGGTGCTGTGGATGTTCATCTTCAATCCCGACATCGGGTCCTTCGGCCGCGCGCTGCGGGCGCTCGGTTTTGATTGGGACTACCGGCTGAACGGCGGGCAGGCGCTGCTGATGGTGATCCTCGCCGCCAGCTGGAAGCAGGTGTCCTACAACTTCATCTTCTTCCTGGCCGGGCTGCAGGCGATCCCGCGCTCGGTGATGGAGGCGGCCAGCATCGACGGCGCCGGGCCGGTGCGGCGGTTCTGGACCATCACCTTCCCGCTGCTGTCGCCGACCACCTTCTTCCTGCTGGTGGTCGACATGGTCTATGCCTTCTTCGAGACCTTCGGCACCATCCACGCCCTGACCCAGGGCGGGCCGGGCAAGGCGACGGAGACGCTGATCTTCCGCGTCTATCAGGACGGCGTGGTCAACAACGACCTCGGCGGGTCGTCGGCCCAGTCGGTCATCCTGATGGTGATCGTCATCGCGCTGACCGCGGTGCAGTTCCGCTTTGTCGAGCGCAAGGTCCATTACTCATGAAGCAGACCCGTTTCATCGATCTGGTGCCGCACATCGTCCTGATCGTCGGCGTGCTGATCTTCGCCTATCCGATCTATGTGACGCTGATCGGCTCCACCTGGGATGCCGGCACCATCGGGCGCGGCGGCCTGCCGCTGTGGCCGGGCGGGGAGGGGGCGGCGAACTACGCCCAGGCCTGGGTCGGCGAGGCGGGCGAGCGCGCCATGTACACGCCCGTCCGCACCATGATGCTGAACAGCCTGGTGATGGCGCTGTCCATCGCGCTGGGCAAGATCGCCATCTCCATCCTGTCGGCCTATGCGGTGGCCTTCTTCCGCTTTCCGCTGCGCATGGCCTTCTTCTGGCTGATCTTCATCACGCTGATGCTGCCGGTGGAGGTGCGGATCATCCCGACCTACAAGGTCGTCGCCGATCTGGGGCTGATCAACACCTATGCCGGGCTGTCCATCCCGCTGATCGCCTCGGCCACCGCGACGCTGCTGTTCCGCCAGTTCTTCCTGACCATCCCGGACGAGCTGCTGGAGGCGGCGAAGATCGACGGCGCCGGGCCGGTGCGCTTCTTCATCGACGTGGTTCTGCCGCTGTCGCGCACCAACATCGCGGCGCTGTTCGTCATCCTCTTCATCTATGGCTGGAACCAGTATCTCTGGCCGCTTCTGGTCACCAGCAGCGGCGACATGGAAACCATCGTGACCGGCATCACCAAGATGATCGGCACCGGCGAATCGGCCAACGACTGGCACATCATCATGGCGACCACGGTGCTGGCGATGCTGCCGCCGGTGGCAGTGGTGGTGTTCATGCAGCGCTGGTTCGTCAAAGGTCTTGTGGACAGCGAAAAGTAAGCGCGGGCGAAGGGAAAGAAGAACAATGGCAACCGTTGAAATCCGCAACGTCCGCAAGTCCTACGGCCCGGTCGAAGCGATCAAGGGCATCGACATCGCGATCCAGGACGGCGAATTCCTCGTCCTGCTTGGGCCGTCGGGCTGCGGCAAGTCCACCCTGCTGCGCATGGTCGCCGGACTGGAGGGCATCACCGGCGGCGAGATCGCCATCGGCGGGCGCGTGGTCAACCAGCTGGACCCCAAGGATCGCGACATCGCGATGGTGTTCCAGAACTACGCGCTCTACCCGCACATGTCGGTCTTCGACAACATGGCCTACGGCCTGAAGATCCGCGGGATTCCGAAGGCGGAAATCCGCGCCCGCGTCGACAAGGCGGCGGAGATCCTCGAACTCGGCCGCTTCCTCGACCGCCGGCCGAGCCAGCTGTCGGGCGGCCAGCGCCAGCGCGTCGCCATGGGCCGCGCCATCGTGCGCGAACCCGCCGCCTTCCTGTTCGACGAACCGCTGTCGAACCTGGACGCCAAGCTGCGCACCCAGATGCGGGTGGAGATCAAGCGGCTGCAGGACCGGCTCGGCATCACCAGCCTCTACGTCACCCACGATCAGGTGGAGGCAATGACGCTGGCCGACCGTATCCTGGTGATGAACCATGGCGTGGCCGAGCAGATCGGCACGCCGCTGGAGGTCTATCAGCGCCCGGCCAGCCTGTTCGTCGCCGGCTTCATCGGCTCGCCGCCGATGAATGTGCTGGACGGCCGCATCGACGACCGTGGCGAGGCCGTGCTGCTGCCGCGCGGACAGCGTCTGCCCCTGCCGCAGCCGCGCGCGACCGATGCCGGCCGGCCGATCAAGCTGGGCATCCGGCCGGAGCATCTGGCGGTCGCCGCGGACGGCTTCACCATCGAGATCGAACTGGTGGAGGCGCTGGGGGCCGACACGGTGGTCTATGGCCGCCTGCCGGACGGCGAGACGCTGCTGGTCCGCATGGCCGGCATTCCCACCGTGCGCGAACGCGACCGGCTGACGGTCGCCCCGCAGGACGGCGCCCTGCACCTGTTCGATGCGGTGACGGGGCGTCGGATGGAGTGACCGGGGGGAGTCACTCTCCGATCAGAAGTCCGAACAGCGTCCCTTGAATTCCCAGTCGCCGTAGCGGGTCGGTTCCGGCCCCTTCGGACCGCCGATCTCGCCGGGCTTCTGCTCGGGGCCCTTGGTCTCCGTGGTTTCCGGGGCGGCTTCGGTGGCGGTCACCGTCTCGGCGGCGTCCTGCTGCGGCTTGGTCTGTTCGGTCATAATATCCATCGCACTGCTGCGGGCATCTTGAACGCGGGCGCGGATCGGGCCCATATCTTGGATCGGGGCGGGTTACCCCGCCTCGGCGCATCCTGAACCGATATGGCGATCATGACCAGCTATCTGAAGACCACCATTCTCCTTGCCGGCCTGACGGCGATCTTCATGGCGGTCGGCTTCCTGCTGGGCGGCAAGACCGGCCTGATCATCGCCTTCGTCTTCGCGCTGGGCATGAACCTGTTCAGCTATTGGAATTCCGGCGACATGGTGCTGTCGATGTACGGCGCCCGCGAGGTCGACGCCTATTCGGCGCCCGAATTCCACGGCATCGTCGCCCGGCTCGCGGAGCGCGCCGGCCTGCCCATGCCGCGCGTCTACATCATCCAGAACGACCAGCCCAACGCCTTCGCCACCGGCCGCGACCCGGAGCATGCGGCGGTCGCCGCCACCACCGGCCTGCTGCAGCGGTTGACGCCGGAGGAGATCGCCGGCGTGATGGCCCATGAACTGGCTCATGTGAAGAACCGCGACACCCTCATCATGACCATCACCGCGACCATCGCCGGTGCGGTGTCGATGCTGGCCAATTTCGGCCTGTTCTTCGGCGGCTCCAGCAATGACGAGCGCGGCGGCAACCCGCTGGGCATGGTCGGGGCGATCCTGGCCGCCATCCTCGCCCCCATCGCCGCCACCCTGGTGCAGATGGCGATCAGCCGCACCCGCGAGTTCGAGGCCGACCGCATCGGCGCCGAGATCTGCGGCCGACCCAACTGGCTGGCCGATGCGCTGACCAACATCCACAACAGCGCCACCCACATCGCCAACTATCAGGCGGAGGCGCATCCGGCGACCGCCCACCTGTTCATCGCCAATCCGCTCAGCGGCGCCAGCATGGCCAGCCTGTTCTCCACCCACCCCGACATGGGCGAGCGGGTGGCACGGCTGCGCGCCATGGCGGCCCAGACCGGCAGCTTCAGCAGTGGTGGGTTCGGGGGTGGCGGCTTCGGTGGCGGCCATACCCCGCCGCGCGACGGCCGCTCGCCCTGGGGGGCGCCGCCGCAGGGTGGCAATCAGGGTGGAACTCAGGGCGGGCAGGGCGGCTTCATGCCGCAGAACCGCCGCGGCCCGTGGGGCTGATCCGGGGCTGATCTCCGCAATGGTCCTCTGGTAAAGCATTGCGCGCCGAAGGGGTAGACGACTACCCTTCCGGCACGCGCTCAACCATGACGGTTGCCAGGGGAAGCTTGGCCAGGGGAAAATTGCATGTCCGACGCCGCGAAATACCGCCTTGTTACCCGTTCCGATTTCGACGGGCTCGTCTGCGCCGTCCTGCTGAAGGAACTGGGCATCCTCGACGAGATCAAGTTCGTCCATCCCAAGGACATGCAGGACGGCAAGGTCGAGATCACCGGCCGCGACATCACCACCAACCTGCCTTATGTCGAAGGCGCCCATCTGGTGTTCGACCATCACCTGTCGGAGACCATGCGCGTCGGCGAGAAGCCGAACCACATCATCGACCCCAAGGCCCCGTCGGCCGCCCGCGTCGTCTATGATTACTATGGCGGGAAGGAGCGCTTCCCCACCATCTCCGACGAGATGATGCTGGCGGTCGATCAGGCCGACTCGGCACAGTACCAGCGCGACGACGTCCTGAACCCCACCGGCTGGACCCTGCTGAACTTCATCATGGACGCGCGCACCGGCCTGGGCCGCTTCCGCGAGTTCCGGGTGTCGAACTACCAGCTGATGATGGACCTGATCGACTACTGCCGCAGCCACTCCATCGCGCAGATCCTGGAACTGCCCGACGTGAAGGAGCGGGTGGAGCTTTACACCCAGCATGCCGAGCTGTTCGTCGATCAGCTGAAGCGCTGCGCCACCGTGCGCGGCAACGTCGTTGTGCTCGACCTCCGCAAGGAGGAGACGATCTATGCCGGCAACCGCTTCATGATCTACGCGCTGTTCCCCGACACCAACGTGTCGATCCATGTGCTGTGGGGCCTGAAGCAGCAGAACACCGTGCTGGCCTGCGGCAAGTCGATCCTGAACCGCAGCTCGAAGACGGACATCGGCCCGCTGATGCTGCAGTATGGCGGCGGCGGCCATCAGGCGGCCGGCACCTGTCAGGTCGACAACGACCGGGCCGAAGAGGTATTGGAGGCCATCGTCGCCCGCATGCGCGCGGACGGCTGACCTTCACGGGCAGAGCCTTCACGGGCAGAGCCCCCACTGACAAAGCCCCCAAAGACAAAGCGTTGAGCGATTGAGCGCCTTTCCTCCCTTCCCCGACGGCACCCTGTTCGACGCCGGCTGGCTGTCCGCCCTGTCGGATGAGGTGCCGAGGGCGGAGGCGCTCGACCGCGCCCGCCCGGTCGTCGCCGACGCCATCGCCCGCACCGACGCGGCCGGGGTGGCGGCGCTGGCCCGCATCGACGCGCTGGTGACAGGGGCGGCGCTCGACGCCATCCCGGCCTTGCTGGCGGCAGAGACGGTGGAGTTGCCGGATGCCGCCGCGGCCGCCGAACGTTCGATCCACGATTTGATGAGCCGCGTCGCCTACAAGCGGCGCGAGCTGATGCCGCTGTTCCCGGACCTGATCGAGCGTGTCGCCGCCGTCCATGCCGCCGCGGTGCAGGCTTGCGGCACGGCACGCTGGCGCCTGATGGCGGCGCGGGCCCGGCTGCAGCCGGGCCGGCCGTCCAGCCCGATCCAGGGGGGCGGCACCCGCTATGTGAAGAGCGACCGTTTCGACGCCCGCGCCGCCGAGAGCCTGCCCGCCATCGACCGCACCCGCGCCGACCGCATCCTGAAACGGCTGGGCGAGGCGCCGGTGCCGGACGAGCTGGAGCTTCGCCCGCTGGATGACGGCGACGACCTGTGGACCATCAAGGCCGGCGGGATCAGCCGCTTCATCCTGCGGGTCGAGCGCGACCGGCGGGGGCCGTTCTATATGGTGGAGGATGTCGGGCCGCAGGCGGCCTGAACCTCACGACGCCTGCCGTGATCGTGTCTGTTCCCGATAGAAGATGTAGACGCCGCTGCCGACGATGATGATCGTGCCGGCGATCGTCGACAGGCGCAAATCCTCGCCGAACACCATCAGAGAATAGACCGCCGCCCACACCAGCGTCGTGTAGCCGAAGGGCGCCACGGTGGCCGCGGGCGCGGCGCTGTAGGCCCGAATCAGGCAGAAATGGCTGATGCCGCCCAGCGTCCCCAACAGCACCATCAGAGCTGCCGCCGTCAGGTCCGGTGTCACCCAATTGAAGGGCAGGGCCAGGGTGCAGACCACGGTGCCGGCCATGCCGGTGTAGAAGATGGTGGTGGTCGGCGAATCCGCGCCTCTCAGCTTGCGCGTCGCGATCTGGTACAGCGCGTTGCTGAATGCCGCAGCCAGCGGCAGGGCCAACGCCCATTGGAAGGTGCCGCCCACCGGCCCGACGATGATCAGCGCCCCCGCCATGCCCACCAGCACGCCGACCCAGCGCCGCCAGCCGACCTTCTCGCCCAGCAGGGGCACCGACAGCGCCGTGATGAGGACCGGCGCGGCGGCGGCGATCGCCTGCACCTCTGCAAAGGGGATGCTGCGCAAAGACAGGACGGCGAGCAAGGTTGTCGCCAGCAGCAGGCAGGAGCGGACGAGTTGCAGGGGCAGGCGGTGCGACACCATCAGATGCGGGCTGCGCCACGCGACGACGATCCCGACCAGCAACATATGGACCGCAAACCGCGCCCAGGCGACCTCCATCACCGGATAGCTTTTGGCCAGGATGCGGGTGGTGGCGTCCTGGCTGACGAACAGCAGCGTGGTCAGGATCATCCAGAAGATGCCGGCCCGGCCGGCCCGCCGCTCGGCCAATGAATGCTCCGGCAAGGATCGCTCCGCCTGCACCGCATCGCCGGGGCTGGCCCGCGTGCCCGCAGCCGTCGTCGTTTCCCCCATCGCCATGGCCCCGCCTTCCCCAAGGTTGCCATATTAGTATATGGGCGGAGCGGATGCGGTGACCTGCCAAGGGCGTGACATTGCCGTGCCTGCCGCGCAGGGCTGCGGAGCGTCAGATCCCCGCCACGCCCCACAGCAGCAGCGCCACCAGCCCGACCAGCAGCAAGGCTGCGACAGCGGAGAGAGCGAGCGCTCGCCCGATGTCGGCGGGGGTGGCGCGGGCTCGGCCGTCGCCGATCCAGTTCTCGGTGATGACCACGCCGCCGTCGCGGTGCGGGCCGCCCAGCGCCAGCCCCAGCGCGCCGGCCATCGCGGCGATGGGCCAGCCCATGTTCAGCGACGGGTGCTTGCGCGCGTCACGGCCCAGTGCGCGGAGCGCGGCGCCGGCCTTGGCGGTGCCGATGAAGGGCGCGGCCAGCGCCAGCAGCAGACCGGCCAGCCGGGCGGGCAGGGCGTTCAGCGCATCGTCCAGCGTCGCCGCGGTCAGGCCGAAGCGGCCATGGCGGACGCCGGGGCTGCCCAGCGCGGCGTCGGCGCCGTCCAGCGCGGTCCAGACGAACAGGCCCGGCACGCCGAGCAGGGCATAGCCGAAGACCGGCGCCACCAGCTTGCGGTCGAAGGCGCGGGCGGCGGCCTCCACCGCGGCGCGGGCGATGCCGTGCTCGTCCAGGCCATAGACATGGCGGCGGGTCAGCGACTGGATCGCCTCCTGACCGGGAACAAGCCCACCGCTTTCCAGGGCGCGGCGTACCGCGCGGATGCGGGTCCAGGCGGCCCGGCCGCGCAGGCCGCAGAGCAGGGCCAGCAGTTCCACCATCCAGCCGCGGCCGATGGAGCCGATCCACTCGACCAGCAGCCCGGCCGCCACCGCGATCAGCACCAGCGCCAGCACCACCAGCGCCCCGCGGATCACCTGGGCCGACTTGCCCCGCTCCGCCCGGTTCAGCCGGGCATCGGCGGCGTTGCAGAATCGCCGCGCCAGCCCCGCCGGGTCGGGCAGGATGCGGTCCAGCCAGTCGCCGAACAGCGCGTCGATCCCAAGCGCCAGCAGCAGGAGCAGCAGCGGGCCGGGACCGCCGAAGGCCGAACCGAACATGAAGTCTCCGCGAAGTAGAGTCCGGCTGTCAGCGTGCGCCGGCTTGGCGCAGCAGGGTGCCGACGCGGGCGTTGCGGCTGTCCTGCGCCCAGTTCAGCGCGGTCCGGCCGGTGAAGTCGGAGCGGTCGACCTGCGCCCCGGCCTTCAGCAGCCGGTCCACCACGTCGGCCCGGCCGCTGCGGGCGGCGACCATCAGCGGGGTCATGCCCTCGCGGTTCTCCATGTCGACCTTGGCGCCCTTTTTCAGCAGCAGGTCGATCAGCTCCGGATTGCCGTTCTCCGCCGCGGCCAGCAGCGGCGTGTTGCCGGCCTTGTCGGCGCGGTTGACGTTGGCGCCGCTCTCCAGCAGCAGCTTGGCGATGGCCGGGCTGGAGCGGTCGACGGCGGCCAGCAGGGCGGTCTTGCCGTGGATGTCGGCCTGATTCGGGTTCTCGCCCCGCAACAGGGCGCCCTTCGTCTTGGCGACGTCGCCGTCATTGACCGCCTGCATCAGCCCGGTGTCCTGGAACAGGCTGATCTGGGCGAGGGCCGGGGCGGCGGAACCGGCGGACAGGCCGGCGGCGAACAGGGTGGCGAGCAGGAGCCGCTTCATGGCGGGTGTCCTTCCTTGACAGCAGGGGTGCCGGATACTAGCCAAAAGACGGGTGCTTTTGCCAGATCGGCATTCATCTCCAAGCCTGCTGCATCGACAGGTTGAAGCTCATGCTCCGCAATCCGCTGGCCCGCCACATCGCGCTGTTCCTTCTGGTGAAGGCCGTGCTGATCGGGTTGGGCCTGTGGTGGTTCCTGGGCGCCATACCGGAACCGCGCGGCACGGTGCTGCCGCCGGTCACATCATCGCGACCCTGAGCGGAACCTTGCCCCCGCTTTCCGGTTGGATCCGGATTGTTCGGACTTCCTGCGAAGCGAAGGGGTGGAGGCATGATCGAGAGCCGCGACCAGAACCCGACCACGATCGATTCCAGTGCCTGGACGGGCGACACCGGAAGCACCGGCACTGATGCCGCGGTGCGCGAGGCCGTGGCGGTCTTCGACAGCCGCGACGCCCTGCAGAGCGCCATCGACGACCTGACGCTGGCCGGATTCCAGCGCCACGAGCTGAGCGTGCTGGCCAATGACGAGACGATCCGCGAGCGTCTGGGCGGCGTGCCCGGCGATGTCGGCAGCCTCGCCCACGATCCCAACGCGCCACGCCAAGCCTACATTTCGCCGGAGGATGTCGGCAGCGGCAAGGGCGCCGCGGTCGGCTTCCCCGCCTATGTCGGGGCGATCATCGCCACTGGCGCGGTGCTGGCCACCGGCGGAACGGCGCTCGCTGCCGCTGCGGCCGCCGCCGCTGCCGGGGTGGGCAGCGGAGCGGCGGGGTCCTTCCTGTCGCAATGGATCACCGACAAGCGCAACGAGCCGATGCTGCAGCAGCTCGACAAGGGCGGCATCCTGCTGTGGGTGAATGTCGGCGACGCCGCGCGCGAACGCATCGCGCTGGAGGTCTTGAACCGCCACGCCGCCCATCCGGCCGAGGTCCACGAGGTTCGCCAGACCGGATCCGAGTGATCGCTCTGCGGATTGTCACCCCCGCCGGCCACGGCGGACCAGGGCGTCGGGGGTGAAATCCTGCGGCGTCAGCGGCGCGCCGAACACCGGCGGGGGCAGGCCGTTGTCCAGGCCGCGGGCGGTGTAGCGGTCGGTGGTCAGGTCGAAGGCGAACTCCACCGCCGGCACCAGGGCGGGGACCTGCCAATGCTGCACCGGGTGCGCCTCGGCGTAGCGCAGCAGGTCGCCCTTGCCGTCGTAATGCTCCGACGCCAGGATCTGCCAGCTGTCCTCGTCCAGGTAATAGGTGCGGTCGGGCAGGGCGTGCTGGAAATTCGGCTTCAGGCGGGCATCGACCACCCAGACCCGGTGCATCTCATAGCGCAGGAATTGCGGGTTGGGGTGCCCCGGCCACAGGATGTCCCGCATCGTCAGGCCGGGGTTGGACAGCCGGTAGGCGTTGTAGGGCATGTACATCTCGCGTCGCGTCACCAGCGTATAGTCGAAGCGGTCGAGCGCGCCGCTGAACATGTCCAGCATGTCGGCGGTGCAGATGCCGCCCGTCACCGGGTCCGGCGTGTCATAGGCGAAGTCGGGCGCCCGCACCACGCGGCCGCGCTCCCCCTCCCGCGCCCAGGCGTGGGTGCGCGCGGCGATGGGGTCGAGGGTCCCCTGCAGGATCAGGCTGCTGCCGGCCTGCTCCTTCGGTTCCAGGATGGTGCGGCGATAGAGCAGCGGCGGTGCCGCCATGTCGCCGTCGGCATAGGGGGAGGCGAACTCCTCCCGCAGCTTCGTCATCGAACGGCTGCCGTCGCCGGACTGGACCACGGTCAGGCTGGTGCGCGACACGCTGCCGCCGCGCCAGCGCAGCTTGTGGTTCCACATCGCCTGCACGCCGTTGGCCGGGATGGGAAAGGGCACGCCGACCGACGCATCGCGCAACGCCAGACCGTTTTCCCCCAAACCGGCGCGATCGGCGTTGGCGAGCGTGGCGTCATAGATCCGCTGCGGTGCGGCGGCGCTGCGGTGGCAGGGGAACAGCGCCAGTTCGAAGCTTTCCGGATATTTCGCCAGCAGCGCCTGCTGTCCGGCGGTCAGCCGGACCTTGTAGCGCTCGACATCGGCGGCGCCGACGGTGAACCAGCGGACATCCTCGATGTAGGGATCGGGCGGCGGGCGGCCGGGCACATAGCCGCGCGGCGCCTCGGTCAGGCCGCCGGTCCAGCGCGGGATCGCCCGCGTGCGGTTGCCGGCCTGTACCGCCCCGAAGGGGGTCAGCTCCTCCCCCAGCCGCGGCACGCCGACATCGGGCGGAGCGTCCTGGGCGAAGGCAGGCGGGGCGGCGGCCGTGGCGGCAGCCCCCAGCAGCAGGCCGAGAGCCTCCCGCCGGCCGGGCCGGAAATCGAGTCGGGAATCGGTCGGATCGTTCATGCCGGATCGCTCATGTCCTTAGCCGCTCCGTTCCGGCGAGATCCTGTTCGATGGCGCCGCAGGTCGCGGCGAAGCTGTCGCGCAGCCGGTCAGCCGCTTCCGCCAGCCGGTCGAGCGGAGCGCCTTCGGTGGCGGCCTGTTCCAGAAGGCGGGCCGCCTCCGCGAGCGGCTTGGCGCCGGCGTTGCGGGAGGAGCCCTTCAGATTGTGGGCGCAGGCCCGCACCCAGTCACGGTCGCCGTTGCCGAGCGCTGTCATAAGGTCGGCAAGCACGCCGCGGCCGATGGTGACGAAATCGTTCAGCAGCTCCGCCAGCATCGCCGCATCGCCGCCGCACAGCGCGCGCAGAGTGCCGAGATCGACCAAAGCGTCGCTGCCGGCGGTGGTCGGCGTCGTTGGTGCCGGCAAGGGCGTCACCACG
The DNA here is from genome assembly GCF_003116065.1 of Azospirillum sp. TSO5. Taxonomy (NCBI): domain Bacteria; kingdom Pseudomonadati; phylum Pseudomonadota; class Alphaproteobacteria; order Rhodospirillales; family Azospirillaceae; genus Azospirillum; species Azospirillum sp. TSO5. The sequence continues at coordinate 19,643 of NZ_LGQY01000093.1, forward strand.
GCGGCATCGGCCGGGGCCGGCGGCATCCAGCGGGCGAGCGTCACCGCCAGTTGCGACAGTTCCAGCGGTTTGCTCAGCACATCGTCCATGCCGGCTGCGCGGTAGCTCTCGATGTCGGCCGGTGCGGCGTTGGCGGTGATGGCGACGATGGGCAGGCGGTTGCCCGCGCCGGCCGACACCTCGCCGCTGCGGACCTGACGGGTCAGTTCGAACCCGTCGATCTCCGGCATCTGCACGTCGGTCAGCAGCATGGCGTAGCGGCGCCGGCCCTGCCGCATGGCGTCGAGCGCAGCCAGTGCCTCCGCCCCGCCCGGCGCCATCTCCGCGGCATAGCCCAGCGCCTGCAACTGCATCTGCAGGACCTTGCGGTTCACCGGGTTGTCTTCCGCCACCAGGATCAGCCGCCCCTGGGCCATCGCCTCCTCGACGCTGGGCGCCCCCTGGCCATTGGCAGAACCGGCCGTGCCGCGTCCGGCTTTGGTCGAGGACTGTGCCGTCGAGGAACGGTGGGGGTGGGTTTGGGCCGCCGGCTGGGAAGGGCACAGACGACCCGCGGCGATGGCCACCGCGCGCAGCACCACCAGCCGGCGCAGCGGCCGGCTCAGCACCATCGTGCCCGGCTCCGCCCCCCGCGTGCCGGGGAGGGAATCTGGACCAGGCTTCCCGCCGGTTTCGTGGCAGAGCAGGACCACCGGCGGCCGGGCCTCGCCGCTGCGGCGGCCCAACTCCTCCGGTGCGCAGGCGGCGGCGGGGATGTGCAGCGCCTCGTCGATGGCGACGACCCCGACGGCGCAGCCGGCCTCGCGCGCGATACGGGCCTGGGCCGCCAGTTCGGGCGGCGAGGCGGCGGGCAGCACGCGGGCGCCGGCCTGCTCCAGATAGCGGGCGAGGAAGCCGCGCTCCATGTCGTCGGGCACGCCCAGCAGAACCGTCAGCCCGTCCAGCCCGATGGCGTCCTGGCCGTCCTCCGCCGACGCCGGACCGGCGGCGCGGTCCATCGGCAGGCGCAGCCAGAAGGTGGAGCCTTCGCCGGGCTTGCTCTCCACCCCGATCTCGCCGCCCATCAGCGCCGCCAGCCGCCGGCTGATCGACAGCCCCAGCCCGGTGCCGCCGAAACGCCGGGTGGTGGAGCTTTCGGCCTGGGTGAAGGGCTGGAACAGGCGCTGGCACGAGGCCTCGGCGATGCCGATGCCGGTGTCGGACACGGCGATGCGCAGCATCGGCTCGGCCGCACTGTGTTGTGCGCCGGGCGGCTCCAGTTCGGCGCGCAGCACGACGCGGCCGGCTTCGGTGAACTTGATGGCGTTGCCGGCCAGATTGAACAGGATCTGGCGCAGCCGCACCGGATCGCCCAGCACCGCCTGTGGAATCGCCGGGTCCACATAGGTCAGCAGCGTCAGCCCCTTGGCCCCGGCGGCGGGCGCCAGCGTTTCCGCCACCCCTTCGACCAGGGCCGGCACCGACATCGCCACCCGCTCCAGATCCATCTTCCCGGCTTCGATCTTCGAGAAGTCCAGGATGTCGTCGATGATCCGCAGCAGGGCGTTGGCCGATTCGCGCATGGTGCCGACGGTGTCGCGCTGCTGCTCGTCCAGGCGGGTCCGTTCCAGCAGGCCCAGCATTCCCAGCACCCCGTTCATCGGCGTGCGGATCTCGTGGCTCATGGTGGCGAGAAAAGCGGATTTGGCCCTGGTCGCCTCCTCCGCCTGCTCGCGGCTCTCGCGCAACTCGCGCGTGCGCTCCGCCACCCGGGTTTCGATCGACTGGATCTGGTCGAAGGCGCGCAAGGCCGCGATCACCGCGGTGAACAGGCTTTCGGCCGACAGATCGGCCTTCGGCTTGTAGTCGTTGATGTCGTAATCGACGATCACGTCGCGCTGCGGCGCCTGTCCCGGCTGGCCGGTGCGCAGGATGATGCGGATGTCGCGGTTGCCCAGCTCGTCGCGGATCCAGCGCACCAGCTTCAGGCCGGAATCGTCCTCCTCCATCACCACGTCCAGCAGGATCACGGCGATGTCGCGCCGGTGTTCCAGCACGTTGCGGGCGTCCGCCGCAGTGAAGCTGCTGATGAGGTCCAGCCGCCGCCGCTGGAAGGTGACGTCGGCCAGCAGCAGTCCGGTCATGGAATGCACGTCGGACTCGTCGTCGACCACCAGGATCGGCCAGGGCGGTGCCGCCGGGTCGATGATGGCCGCACGGGCCGCCGCCACCGCGCCAAGCCCGGCCGCGGCACCGTCCGCCTCTTCGTCGGCGAACAGAATCTCGTCGTCGTCGTAGGCGCCGCTGCTCATGCGGGTTCCTTCTCCAGCGATACGGGCGTCGTTGTCGGGGACGAAGCGGTTGCTGCGGTCTTCGGGATGCGCAGCGTGAAGGTAGTTCCATCGCCGGGAACGCTGTCAACCGAGATCCGCCCGCCCAGCGACTGCGTCACCAGATTGAACACGATGTGCAACCCCAGCCCACTGCCGCCCGCGCCGCGCCTCGTGGTGAAGAAAGGCTCGAACACCTTCGGCAGGTTCTCCGTGGGGATGCCGACGCCGTCGTCGGCGAAGCGGATCTCCACCTCGCCGTCCGCCGTCTCGTCCACGTCGATGACCATGTGCCCCTTGCTGTCGGCCGGAAAGGCGTGGGTCAGCGCGTTCATCACCAGATTGGTCACCACCTGGCTCAGCGCGCCGGGGAAGCTGTCCATCACGATGCCCGGCGAACAGGCGATGGCGACCCGGTGGCGGCTCTTGCGCAGGGTGGGGCCGAGCGAGGTCACCACCTCCTCCAGATAGGCCAGCAGGTCGAAGCGGCGCCGCTCCTCGCTGGTCTGGTCGACGGCGACGCGCTTGAAGCTCTGGATCAGCTCGGCCGCGCGGGTCAGGTTCTGTTCGATCAGGCGGGAGGATTCGCCGGCGGTGGCGACATAGGCGGCGAGTTCGGACTTTTTCATCGTTCCGCCTTCGAACGCCTCGGCCAGCGTCGCGGTCCGCCCCGACAGGTGGGTGGCGCAGCCGAAGGCGATGCCGATGGGTGTGTTGATCTCGTGCGCGACGCCGGCGACCAGCAGGGCGAGCGAGGCCATCTTCTCCGCCTGGACCAGACTGGCCTGGGTCTCCTTCAGGTCGGCATAGGCGCGTTCCAGCTCCTGCATCGCATTGAAGATCTCCTCGGCCGAGCGCGCCTCCACCGTCACGTCGGTCAGGGTGCGGACGAAGCCCCCCTCCGGCAGCGGGTTGGTGCGCACCTCGACGATGCGGCCGTCGGGGCGGCGGCGCTTGAAGGTGAAGGGCTGGTCGATCATCCCCGCCGGCTCGCCCAGCGGGATCCCGAACTCGTCGTCGGACCCCGCTCCGGTGGCCGCCATACCCGCGTGCCCCATGCCGGCGCCCCCCAGGCCGGTTCCGAAACTCAGATACAGGTCGGGGTCGTCGCCCATCTCGCCGAATTCGCCCTGGCGGCGCTGGATCGCCACGATGTCGGCGAAGCGCGGGTTGCCCGACAGCACCTCCGGCGCGATGTTCAGCAGTTCCGCGGCGCGGCGGTTGGCCGTCACCACCCGCCCGTCGCCGTCGACCTTGATGATCCCCTGGTCGGTGTTGTCCAGCGTCACCTGCAGCACATTGCGTTCATGCGCCAGATCCAGCTCCGCCCGCACCCGTTCGGTGACGTCGGACATGGTTCCGGTCAGGCGCAGCGCGCGGCCGTTCGCGTCGCGCTGGGCGGTGGCGCGATCCTCGATCCAGGCCCATTGCCCGTCGCGCCGCCGCATGCGGTAGACGGCGGTGTAGGCCATGGCGTGATCGCGCAGGCGCCGCCGCGATTCGGCCATCACCCGTTCCGCCTCGTCCGGGTGCAGCAGCGAAGACCAGGTATCCGCCGTCATCGGCAATTCGCTGGAGCCATAGCCGAGCAGGGCGGGAAACTCCTTCGACCACCAATAATGCCCGGTGTGCAGGTCATAGTCCCAGACGGAGGAGCGGGTCGCGGTGATCGCCAGCGCCAGCCGCTGCTCGCTCTTGCGCAGGGCCGCCTCCTCCTGTCCCAGCCGGGCGAGCATCGCGTTGTAGGCCTGGATCACCCGGCCCAGCTCGTCGGCGGCACCCCAGTCCACCGGCTCGTGGCCGCCGCGCTCCGCTTCCAGGATGGAGGCGATCAGCCGCCCCAGCGGCCGACCGACCGTCAGCCGCAACGCCGCCAGCGCCGCCGCGATGGTGCCGGCCAGCATCAGCAGAAGCAGTGCGGCGGTGTTCATCACCTCCTGCCGCAGCTGTTCGCGCACGACGTCCTGGCTGTAATGCAGCGTGAGGGTGCCGACCTGGAGGTTCTGCACCCGGATCGTCCGGCGCTCGACAAGGGTATCGCCGCCGGCCCGGCAGTCCGATTCCGGCCAGACGAATTGCCCCTCCGCCAGATCGTCGCTGACCTCGACGCAGACCAGTTCGCGGTTGGCGCCGATGGCCTGAATGACGTTGCGGATCGCCGGGACGTCGAAGGTCCACAGGCTGTTGGTCAGCGCCGCCGCGTTGATGTCGGCGATGGCCGCCACCTTCTCCCGCAGCCCGGCCTGAAGATCCTTGTAGCGGTCGTAATAGAACAGGGCAGAGCACAGCGAGACGGCCACCACCAGACTCGGCACGAGGATCAGAAGGAACTTGGCCGATACCGTCGGGACACGACGCCACGCCTCAGCGATCCTGGTCATGCGTTGCCGTTCCGGAGGTTCTTGGTAAGGGCGGTTGGACGGGCGTGCGGACTGGGCGGGGCCCGGCGGTGGACGTCCGCGACTGGTGTATCTTCGAGCCGGCGATGCCGGTTCGGCACGCGGCGCGCGTGCCTTCCCGGATATGTTCTACTCCGTTGCGTACAACCCGTCCATGGGGGTGAATCCCGAGGCCGGCCATCGAAGCAATGTCGCAGTTCCGGGAAATACTGCGCAACCGCAGTATCGACACTTGAGACAAGGCGACGGAATGCACTACTGTGCATAAGCAATGTGCCTGGGTTTCGCGCGCATTCGTATGGATGCGGCCAAGGCTGCGGACCGGTTGAGGGGATTTATGGATTTCAAGACGACCAATACAGGCGATGCGACCGAAGTCAGGCTGACCGGCCGCCTGGAGTTCACCGACCATGACAAGCTGCACGAACTGGTGGAGCTGTTGGGGCAGACCAGCACACGGCGCTTCGTCCTCGACCTGTCTGTGCTGGAGTTCGTCGACTCCGCCGGTCTTGGCATGTTGCTGATCCTCCAGGAAGAGGCCGAGAGCCGCGAAATGAAGATGGTCATTCGCGGCCCGGCGGGAGACGTCAGGCGGTCGATTGAACTCGCGCGGCTGAGCGAGATCATCACCATCGAGCCCTGAGCGGCCGAATTCGAACCGCGGGACGGAGCGATCCAATCCCGCCCGCCTGCCGGTTTCCGTCCGATGGGAGTTTGCCGCATGGACGCCGCTCATCACGACCGCAGGGCCGAGCCTCCGGCCGAAGCGGCTTTGCGTGGCTTCAGCCTGCTGCGCGACCGGGTGCCTGCCGACATGGCCGCCCGCGTCCTTGCGCGCTTCTGCGGAACGGACCAGCAGCCGGGCGACGGTCCTGCGTCCCCGGACGCGCGGCCGGGGGAGCGCTCAGGCGAGCGGCCGAGCGAACATGTGGTGGAAACGCTGCTGATGGACCGGGCGGACCGCGACCGGCTGCGCGCCGCCTTCGACCGCGGCCCATTCCTGACGGTAGAGCTGGGTGAGGGTGCCGACGAGGCGGCGGCCCTGCTGGACGACTGGTCGGGCGCGCCGGCGGCGGACCATCCGGACCTGCCCGGATTCTATCTGTCGCTGACCACCGGTACCGCCTATGGCCTGCAATGCCCGGTGCTGGTCTGCGACGAGCTGGTGCGGCGCGGCGCGCTCGATCCGCAACGCCGCTCCAACGTGGAACTCTGCCTGCACGAGGCGGTCGCCAACGCCATCGTCCACGGCAACCTCGGCCTTTCCAGTGCAGTGAAGGGAGAGCCCGGCGGCTACCGCCGCTTCAGCGAGATGATGCGCGACCGGCTGGGCGATCCCGCCGTGGTGCGGCGGCGGCTGGACATCTTCTGCCGCTGGAACGAGCGCAGCATCGCCATCGCGGTGGTGGACCAGGGCGGCGGCTTCGACACCGAACTGGCTCCGGCCATCAGCGGCAACAAGGCGCGTTCGGGCCGCGGCTTCGTCTTCATGCGCACGCTGGCCTCACGGGTGACGGTGACCGATGGCGGGCGCTGCACCGTCCTGCAGTTCGAGCGCTGACGGAGCGTCCATGGCCGGGCCCGCCCTGTCGTTGTCGGACTGCCGCGTCCTGATCGTCGACGACAACGAATTCAACCGCAAATCCCTTGCCCTGGTGATCCGCCGCGCCGGCATCACCGACATCGCCTTCGCCGAGAACGGCCGGGAAGGGCTAGCGGCCGTCGACCGCTTCCGCCCCGACCTCGTCCTGCTCGATGTCGACATGCCGGTGATGAACGGCTGGCAGATGTGCGAGGCGCTGCGCCGCAACGCCACCCACCTGGAGCTTCCGGTGCTGTTCCAGACGGCGCTGGACAGCGACGAGGAGCAGGTACGCTGTTTCGAGGCCGGCGGCAGCGACTTCATCTCCAAGCCGATCAAGCCGGGCGAATGCGTGGCCCGCGTCCGCCACCAGTTGGAGAAGCGCAAGCTGTTCGGCGACCTTGCCGCCTTCCGCGAGCGGGTCCAGCGCGAGCTGTCGCATGCCCGCGCCATGCAGACCTCGCTTCTGCCGGAGAACCGCCGGCTGGCCGAGGTGGCCGACCGCTATGGCCTGACGCTGGATGCGCATTTCGAGACGTCGTCGGAACTGGGCGGCGATTTCTGGGGCCTCTACCCGCTGGGCGACCGGCGACTGGGGCTGCTGATGGTCGATTTCGCCGGGCACGGCATCACCGCGGCGATCAACACCTTCCGCCTGCACACGCTGATCGACCGTTTCCCGATGCAGCACATGGCGCCGTCGCAATGGCTGGTGCAGCTGAACGCCGCCCTGAAGGACGTGCTGCCGACGGGTCAGTTCGCCACCGCCTTCTTCGGCATCCTCGACCTTGCCATCGACACGCTGACCTTTGCCGCGGCGGGTTCGCCCAACCCGGTTCTGGGAACCCCGTCCGCCACCAGGGGGAACGCACCGGACATCCGCCTGCTCGACTCGGCGGGGCTGGTGCTGGGCGCCTCGCGCCGGGCGCAGTATGTCGACCAGAGCCATCGCCTGCCGCGCGGCGGCTTCCTGTTCCTGTACAGCGACGCCCTGATCGAATGCGGTGGTGAGGAGTGCGGCCCGCTGGGGCAGGACGCGGTGCCCGACTTCGTCCGCGACGGGCTGGCTCGCGACCGCCAGCGTCCGCTGCGCCCGATGATGGACAGCTTCTATGCCCGCACCAGCCTGCCGCTGCGCGACGATTTGACCGCCGTCTGGGTCGCCAGACGGGCGTGAGAGGGCGTGAGCTTTACGGCGCGAACTGCTCCTTCAGGATGCGTTCCTCGAAGTTCAGCTCAGGGTCGAACAGCAGGGTCAGACCGACGTCGCGGCATTCCTGTACCTCGACCCGCAGGACCTCGCGCACTTCGGTGAAGTCGGCGACGGCGCTGACCGGGCGCTTGGTCTCCTCCAGCACGTCGAAGCAGATGCGGGCGGCATGGGGAAGCAGGGCGCCGCGCCAGCGCCGCGGGCGGAAGGCACTGATCGGGGTCAGGGCCAGCACGCCGGCGTTCAGCGGCACGATCGGGCCATGGGCCGACAGGTTGTAGGCGGTGCTGCCGGCCGGCGTCGCCACCAGCGCGCCGTCGCAGATCAGCTCCGGCAGCCGGACCACCCCGTCGATGGTGATGCGCAGCTTCGCCGCCTGCCGCGTCTCGCGCAGAAGCGACACCTCGTTGATGCCCAGCGCCTCCACCCGTTCGCCGTTCACCCGTGTGGCCACCATACGCAACGGGTGCAGGTTGACATGCTGGGACGCGACGATGCGCTCGGCCAGATCCTCCTCGCGGTAGACATTCAGCAGGAAGCCGACCGACCCGCGGTTCATGCCGTAGACCGGCGTCGGCCGTTGGCGGTTGCGGGTCAGCGCCCGGTGCAGCGTTTCCAGCAGAAAGCCGTCGCCTCCCAGCGCGACGATCACGTCGGCCTCGTCCGCGGTGGCGTTGCCGTAGCGGTGGACCAGCCGGGTGCGGGCAGCCCGCGCCTCCTCCGTGTCGGCGCAGGCGAAGGCGATGCGCAGCGCGTCGGGCGCGGGCATCAGGGGAGCCTGCGCGTCGGCGGAATGGGGAAGGGCGGGCGCAGCGGCGGACTGCATGGCGACGGGATCGGTCATGCCGCGACCATAGCGCAGTCCGGCAGTCGCGCAAAAGTATCGCGCGGTGACGAGGCGATGCAAAAGAGCGCATCCACCTGTCGCACAACGAAAAAGGAGGCCGCGGACGGCCTCCTTTTTTACGATATGGAACGGATCGGCCGAGGTTACTCGACCATCTCCGACACCATCTCCTCGTCATCGTCGCCGGAGGTGCGCTTCGGCCGGTTGCCTTCGGCATAGTCGAAGGCCGGCTTGTCGTCCTTGACGGTGACCTTGACCAGACCGCCCTTGCTGAGCTTGCCGAACAGCAGCTCTTCCGCCAACGGCTTCTTGATGTACTCCTGGATCACGCGGCCAAGCGGGCGGGCGCCATAGAGCGGGTCGTAACCCTTCTTGCCCAGCCACTCGCGCGCCTCTTCGTTCAGTTCGATGGACACGCCGCGGTCTTCCAACTGCGCTTCCATCTGCATGATGAACTTGTCGACGACGCGGTTGATGACCTCCTGCGTCAGCGGCGCGAACGGGATGATCGCGTCGAGACGGTTGCGGAACTCCGGCGTGAACATCTTCTCGACCGCTTCGATATCCTCGCCGACCCGGCGGTCACGCTCGAAGCCGATGGCGGGCTTGGCCATGTCGGCGGCCCCGGCGTTCGAGGTCATGATCAGGATGACGTTGCGGAAATCGACGATCTTGCCGTTGTGATCGGTCAGCTTGCCGTGGTCCATGATCTGCAACAGGATGTTGAACAGATCCGGATGGGCCTTCTCGATCTCGTCCAGCAGCAGGACGCAGTGCGGGTGCTGGTCGATGGCGTCGGTCAGCATGCCGCCCTGGTCGAAGCCGACATAGCCCGGCGGGGCGCCGATCAGGCGCGACACCGTGTGCCGCTCCATATATTCGGACATGTCGAAGCGGGTCAGCTCGATGCCCAAGGTCATGGCGAGCTGGCGGGCCACCTCGGTCTTGCCGACACCGGTGGGGCCGGTGAACAGGTAGTTGCCGATGGGCTTCTCCGGCTCGCGCAGGCCGGCACGGGCCAGCTTGATCGCGGAGACCAGCGCGTCGATCGCCTTGTTCTGGCCGAAGACCATGGTCTTCAGGTCGCGCTCAAGGTTCAGCAGCGTTTCCTTGTCGTCGCGGCTGACCGACTTCGGCGGGATGCGGGCGATCTTGGCGACCACCGCCTCCACGTCCTTCACGCCGATCTTCTTGCGACGCTTGTTCTCCGGCAGCAGCATCTGCGCCGCACCGACCTCGTCGATGATGTCGATGGCTTTGTCGGGCAGCTTGCGGTCGCCGATATACTTGGCCGACAGCTCCACCGCGACGCGGATTGCGTCGTTGGTGTAGGTGACCTTGTGGTGCTTCTCGTAGTAGGGCTTCAGGCCTTGCAGGATCTTGATCGCATCCTCGACCGACGGCTCGTTGACGTCGATCTTCTGGAAGCGGCGGACCAGCGCCCGGTCCTTCTCGAAGTAGCTGCGGTATTCCTTGTAGGTGGTCGAGCCGATGCAGCGCAGCGAACCCGACGCCAGCGCCGGCTTCAGCAGGTTCGAGGCATCCATTGCACCGCCCGAGGTGGCGCCGGCGCCGATCACCGTGTGGATCTCGTCGATGAAGAGGATTGCCCCCTCCGTCGCCTCAAGCTCCGACACGACGGCCTTCAGCCGCTCCTCGAAATCGCCGCGATAGCGGGTGCCGGCCAGCAGCGAGCCCATGTCGAGCGCGAAGATGGTGGCGTTGCGCAGCACCTCCGGCACTTCCTGCTGGACGATGCGGCGGGCAAGGCCCTCGGCGATGGCGGTCTTGCCCACACCGGGGTCGCCGACGTAGAGCGGGTTGTTCTTCGACCGCCGGCACAGGATCTGGATGGTCCGTTCGACCTCCTGCTCCCGGCCGATCAGCGGATCGATCTTCCCGCCGGACGCCTTCTTGTTCAGGTTGACACAATACGCCTCTAGCGCTTCGCTGCCTTTTTTCACGACCTTCTCCGCCGCCGCCTCGTCGTCAGCGCCCGAGACACGCTTTGTTTCCGAGCGGCCCGGAGCCTTCGCGATTCCGTGAGAGATGTAGTTGACCGCATCGAACCGGGTCATCTCCTGCTCCTGCAGGAAATAGACCGCGTGGCTCTCGCGTTCAGAGAACAAGGCAACGAGCACATTTGCTCCCGTCACCTCCTCACGTCCCGACGACTGGACGTGGATGGCCGCACGCTGCAGAACCCGTTGGAAACCAGCCGTCGGCTTGGCATCATCAGGCCTGTTCGTGATAAGGTTCGCCAGTTCGTTGTCGAGGTAATCCGACAGTTCCGCGCGCAGACGGTCGAGGTCGATCCCGCAAGCGCGCAAGACGGCGGTAGCATCGGAGTCTTCGGTCAACGCGAGCAAAAGATGTTCGAGCGTCGCGTATTCATGCCTGCGCTCGTTCGCGTGGGCCAGGGCTCGGTGCAGCGTCTGTTCCAGGTTACGCGACAGCATGTGTGGGTCTAATCCTTTTCTAACGTGCATTGCAGCGGATGCTGGTGCTGGCGCGCAAAGTCCATCACCTGCGTGACTTTCGTCTCCGCCACCTCGTAGGTGAACACGCCGCACAACCCCACACCCCGCCGGTGCACATGCAGCATGATCTGGGTCGCTTCCTCCCGCGATTTGCTGAAGAAGCGTTCGAGAACGAGAACGACGAACTCCATCGGAGTATAATCGTCGTTCAACATCAAGACCTTATACATCGACGGCTTTTTGGTCTTTGGCTTGGCCTTTACGACCACGCCGCTGTTCGTGCCGTCGTTGCCCTGCTTGTCAGAGTCGGCCATGGTCCCAGTCGAATGTCATCGCGATGCACTGTCACTGTGAATGATATGGTCATTTCGGGCGCGGTGGGAAGGGGCCGTTTTCGGTCTCCCTCCATTTGGCAGACCCTCCTTTGGTCCGGTCGGCCGTCCGATACCCCGAAATAGGAGACACCCCTTCCGGTTGGGCCGCAATCGGCGGGAAACCCTAAGTCTTTGTGCGGTATCGCCAGAACATGGGGCCAGGGCAGGTGGACCAGGGCAGGGGGCCTTCCGGACGCAAAAACGGCCCGGCACCCCTGTGCGGGATGCCGGGCCGCTGCGATGCGGTCGGTCAGGTGGGCATGGGATGCCCGCCGGTCAAGCCGGGAGGATCAAATCCCGGCCCGTGGGCGCCAGTCAGGCGGCGACCTGCTTCTTCGACAGGACCTCGACCGTGGCGTTGACGCGGGCGCTCAGCGGAGCCAGCGCCTCGTTGGCGACCTTGACGGTCAGCTCCTGCAGCTTGGTGCTCTCGGACACGAAGGCGTCGAGGCTGGCCTTGGTGTAGGCCTTCTGCAGTTCGACCAGTTCCTGGATCGTCTTCACCGCCAGCATGGACTTGGCGTTCGACACACCCTTCTCCAGCGAGGACTGGGTGAAGGCGGCGACCTGCTTGCCGGCCTCTTCTGCGCCCTTGGCGACGACGGTGCCGGACTGCACGAACGCGTCGACATTCCCCTTGGTGAGGGCGGTCAGCTCCTCATAGCCCTTCATCACCTGGGCGGAGGCCTTTTCCATCTGCTCCTGCTGGGCCTTCACGAGGCCTTCCAGGTTCTGCTTGGCGGTGGCGATGGCGTCTTCGACGGACTTGGTGACGGCGGCGATCTGGTCGGACATGGCTATGCTCCTCGCGCTCTCTCAGGGGTCAACCGCGCGGCCCCGACGATGCGGCGACCGGGCGCGGAGTGGGTTGAGGCCCTCGGACCCCGAAGGACCGGGCGCCCGAGATATGTTGCACTGCAACATGAGCAGAATGTAGGGAAACCCAGGCGCGGAGTCAATGGGTATTGTGCACTGCACAAAAGTCGCCGGCGTGCATTGGACGGAGCCCGGAACGCAAAACGGCCCGGCAACCGTATGGGGGTTGCCGGGCCGTCTGCGGGGCCGGGGGCCGGGGCTGAACCCCGGCCGTCAGGTCTCGTCCAATCGGGCCGATCAGGCGGCGAGCGGCTTGGAGAAGGTCTCCACCGTCGCGGTGACGCGGGCGTTCAGCGGGGCCAGCGCCTCGTTGGTGACCTTGGTGGTCAGCTCCTGCAGGCGGCTGGTCTCGGCCAGCATCGCGTCGAAGCTCGACTTCAGGAAATCGTTCTGCAGCTCAACCATTTCCTGCAGGGACTTGGCGGTCAGCAGGGCCTTGCCGGTGGTGATGGACTTGTCCAGCGCCGACTGGCCATAGGCGACGACCTCGCGGCCCAGATCCTCGGCGCCCTTGGCGGCGATGGTGCTGCTGGCGATCAGCGCCTCGACATTGGCCTTACCGGTGGCCTGCAGGTCCTCATAGCTCTTCAGCAGCTGGGCGGCAGTCTTCTCGAACTGCTCCTTGGCGGCGGTCGCGGTCTGCTCGAACTGCTTGACCGTCTGCTCCTGACCGGCCTTCACCAGACCTTCGTACTGCTCCTTGGCCTGGGCGGCGACGTTCTCGAGCGACTTCGGCGTAAACTGGTTCATGACGCGCGTTCCTTCCTGGCAGATGCCGGCGTATGGAGAGTGGGCCCGCCGCAAAGCGTGGCGCGGAGCCGGCCGGCAGCGGTGTGCGTTGCGTTTTTACGTTGTGCAGCCGTTGTCACGGTTTTCCAGGCGACCCCGGGCCAGCCCCGAAAATGCTGCACTGCAATATAAGGGTTTTATGGGCTAAGCACTGCGCGGTGTCAACAGTCCGTTCGGCGGGTATGCGGCGTACTCCGTTGTGCCGATCTTACCCCGAAAGCGTGAAATTCCTGTGACGCCAAAGCCGCCTTCGTTGTGGACGGAGGCGGCGGTCGCGGAAGCGGCGGCAAGTCTTCGACGGAGCCTGTCCTTAACGAAGACTTTACCGGCGCTGGGACAAGTGTAGCGTGGCCGTGGAGGGGATTCGCCTCGGCCATTGGTCAGGTGCGGCGCTTGGACGCGGCGCGTCGGACCATCCCTTCGTCAGGCCGCATCTTCGGGACCATTTCGACCATGACCTATTGCCTTGGCATCAAGACCCGCGACGGCCTGATCGGTCTGTCGGACGGCCGGATCACCAGCGGATCGCAACTGTCGTCGGCCCGCAAGGTGACGATGATGGGCAGCGGCGGCGACCGCTTCTTCATCATGAACTCCGGCCTGCGCAGCGTTCGCGACAAGACGCTGGCCTATCTGCGCCGCGACATGCAGAAGCGCCGGGGCGAGGCCTATGCCACCATGCTGGACGCGGTGTCGGCCTTCACCACCTGCCTGCGGCAGGTCGCCGCGGAGGATCGGGAGTCGCTGGAGGCGTCCAAGCTCCACTTCAACCTGCACGCCATCATCGGCGGCCAGCTTGCCGAGGACCGCGAACCCTCCATGTTCCTGGTCTATCCGGAGGGCAACTGGATCGAGGTGGACGAACGCACGCCCTACCTGTCGATCGGCGCCACCGCCTACGGCAAGCCGATCCTGGATCGCGCGCTGACCTACGGCACCGACATGCAGACGGCGCTGAAGCTGGCCTATCTGTCCTTCGACAGCACCCGCTTCTCCACCAACGACGTCGGCTTCCCCATCGACATGGTGTCCTACCATGCGGAGTCGCGCAGCTGGCGCCAGTCGAACTATGACTATGATGATCTCAGCGAACAGCGCCAGTGGTGGAACCGCAACCTGACGGAACTGGCCCGCCGCATGCCGGACGGCCCCTGGGTCGAGACGCTGGTCCCGGAAGAGATGCGTCCGCGCCAACCGGCCGAAGAGGCGGTCTGAAAGGGCGGCGGCCTGGCTAGCGATCAGTTCCCCGGAAGGGCGCTCAGCAGCAGCGCCCCGAAGGGGGCGGTCGGGCCAACCAACCCATCCCGTCCGACCTGAATCTCGAAGAACACCCCGCCGTCGGCCAGTTGGCCGGAGGAGGGCAGGGTGCGTGGCGCGTCGTCGGGGTCCGGCAGGCCGGGGAAGGCGACGCCGGTCGGGTCGAGTCCGCGCAGAAGCTCGGGGAAACGGGCGTCGGTGAAGCGGCTGGACGGGTAGGGAAAGGCGGTGAAGAACCACTGCCCGGCACGGCAGCCGTTGATCAGCCAATAGAAACCGTTGGACGGCAGCCGCAGCCCCTGGGGAGGCGGGTCGAACGCCCCGTCGTCGCGCAGGCGGCCGATGAAGTTGTCATATTGCGCCGCGGTCAGCTGCAGGGTCGCCGTGCGGCCGCGCGCCGCGGAGAACGGGTCGGTCAGCGTCATGCGGGCGAGGTCGGTCGCCTCGATCACATGCGCCTCCACCGCGGCGCCGCCGCGGTCGGGATCGCCGACGACGTCATAGGTGCGCACGTGCCGATTATAGTCGGCGTTGAAGATCAGGCGGAAGCGGTCGGCACCGTCCTTGCCGCAGCGCGACCGCAGATCGTCGCCGTTGAGATAGCTGAACCAGGTCAGCTTACGCGCCAGCGGATTGTCGGTCGGTCCCACCGAGCCGCAGCCGGCGAGCGCCAGCAGGGAGGCGGCCATGGCCGCCGCCATCGCCCCCCGCGCGAAACGCCGGGCCAGGCCATGGCGGAAAAGAGTGGCCGGAACGGTTCTTTGATGACCACGACTCATTGTCGCTTGCCTCGCGTCTGCGGCCCCTGGTAGGTGGAGAAGAAAGGGCGCTGCGGCAAGCCCCGGATGGCGGGCTTCGGCCTGTCGGATGGCGCCGGTAACCCGTCTGCCCCCTGCCGTAACCCTTCCGCTGTGCCGTGTCCGCCGTTCCTTTCCCTCGTCATGCAGGACCCGCAATTTTGGCCACAGAAACTGCGAAAAGCCAAAGCAGTAAATTAACGAATTCATGCTAGACACTGATTTCGCACGAATTTACCATTGAACCAAGCACCAGGATCTAGCGGTTGGCGGGGCCATCATGAGTGTAACGCGCAGCACCGTTCGTAACGGATTGTTTCCGTTCGCCTTTCGCGCGGCGGACACGAACGGGGGGCGGAGTTCGGCGGGTGTGGGTCGCCATTTGTTCGCGGCCGCCGCGCTGCTGGGCATGGTGGCCGCCGGGTCCGGCCTGTCCGCCGCCGAGGCGCTGGCGGCAAAGGCCGCGGCCATCGTCGTCGATGCCCGCACCGGGCAGGTGCTGATCGATCAGGATGCCGATGCGATCACCTATCCGGCGTCCCTGACCAAGATGATGACCCTGTACCTGACCTTCGACGCGCTGGACGACGGTCGCCTGACCCTCGACCAGCAGTTGCCGGTCTCGTCCTGGGCGGAGAGCATGTCGCCGACCAAGCTGGGCCTGCGCGCCGGCCAGACCCTGAAGGTGGAGACGGCGATCCTCGGCCTCGTCACCAAGTCGGCCAACGACGCCGCGGTGGTGCTGGCGGAGGCGCTGGGCGGCACCGAGTCGCGCTTTGCCGAGATGATGACCCGCAAGGCCCGTGAAATCGGCATGCGCCACACCGTCTACCGCAACGCCTCCGGCCTGCCGAACATGGAGCAGGTGACGACCGCCCGCGACTACGCGATGCTGTCCCGCGCGCTGATGCGCGACCATGCCAAGTACTACCCCTATTTCAGCCGCCGCAACTTCGCATATGGCGGCCGCACCCTGGCCAACCACAATCACCTGATGTCCCGCTACGAAGGGATGGACGGAATCAAGACCGGCTATACCGTCGCGTCCGGCTTCAACCTCGCCGCCTCGGCGGTGCGGGACGGGCGGCGTCTGGTCGGCGTTGTGCTGGGCGGCAAGTCGGCGGTATCGCGCGACAACAAGATGGCGGCCCTGCTCGATCAGGCCTTCGGCCGGCCCAGCCGGGGCAACGAGGACGCGCCGGTGGTGGCGAGCCTCGACACCACGCGCTCCGACGCCATCGACGGCGAGGGGGATGACGATGAAGAGCCGGTGGTGAAGGCCAAGCCGGTTCGCGCCTCCCTGCAGACGGCGGCGATCCCGGTCGCGGCTCCGAAGGAAGAGAAGGCGAGCCGCGGCAGCGCCTCTTCGCACTGGGGCGTCCAGGTCGGCGCCTTCTCCAGCAAGGCGGCCGGCAACAAGGCGGTGAGCCAGGCCGTCAAGCAGGCGCCGTTCCTGCTGCGAACGGCCAAGCCCAGCGTCGTGCAGGCGAAGACCGGCAAGGAGACCGTCTACCGTGCCCGCCTGACCGGACTGGACGAGAAGGACGCCCGCAAGGCCTGCGCCGTTCTGACCAAGCACGGCCACCACTGCGTCGCCGTGTCGCCGGGCGAGCGGGGCTGACGACGGCAGCGGCGGGCAGCCGCGGACGGCCGGGCTCAGTCCCGCGCCGCGGCGGCGCTCCGCTTCAGGAACCCGATGGCCGGCGCCAGCGTGCCGGCCAGTTCCTCGGCCAACTGCGCCTGATCGGCGCCCGGCTGCTCCAGGCCCGCTTCCAGGGCACGGGCCGCCCGACGCAGGGCCAGACAGCCATATTGGCCCGACACGCCGGCGATCTTGTGGGCCATCGCCCCGGCCGTTGCCCGGTCCCCCGCCTTCAGCGCCGCGGTCAGCGCCTGCCCATGCTGGTCCAGAACCGCAGCCGTCCGGTCGAGCAGTTCGGCGGCGCGGGCGGCGGGCAACATCTCCCGCATCGTTCTGATCGCCCCCTCGTCGAAGGCCGGCTCGGTAGCCGGCGGTGCGGCTTGCGACCCGTCTCCCGGCTTGGAGGACAAGGCGTCCAGCCGCAGCGGCTTGGTCAGCATGCCGTCGGCGCCGCAATCGGCACAGCGGTCGCGCCCTTGCGCGGTGGCGCTGGCGGTCAGCATGAGAATGCGCGGGGCGGCGCCGTTCGGCTGCCGGCGGATCGCGCGGACCGCCTCGTCGCCGGGCAGGCCGGGCAGGTCCAGATCCATCAGGATCAGGTCGAAGCCGCCCTGCGCAGCCGCCGCGACGGCGGTCGGGCCATCCTCCACCGCCACCACCCGATGGCCGGCACGTTCCAGCAGGACGCGGGCGGCAAGGCGGGTGACCGTCTCGTCCTCCGCCAGCAGGATCTGCAAGGGCTGTGCTTCGCCCGTCCGGTCCGCCGTCATGCCGATCCGCTCTCCCTGGTTGATATGATCGCCCACTCTACCCGGTTTCGCGCCGTGGCGCACCGGTAAGGTCAGGGGAGCGGCGGGATCACACCGTGGGCGAGGCCTGGGTGAACATCGGATCCTCGATCCGGTGCAGGCGCCCGGCGCCGGTCATCGCGGCGCGCAGCAGCAGGGTCTTGCGGCGGGCGGCGGCCAGCTTGGCGATCGGCGCCTCGCGCAGGACCTCCGCGCCATAGGCGTCGGCAACCATCAGCCCGCAATCCTCCGGGATCAGTTCGGTCGGGAACCCGTCGTCGACGGCAAAATAGAAGGCGTCGCACCAGTCGCGATACTCCTGCCATTTCTGATCGGAGCGGAAATCGGGAACGCCGCTCTTCACTTCGACGATCAGAATGCTGCCGGCTTCGTCGATGGCCAGCACGTCGGCCCGCCGGCCGCTCGCCAGCCGAAATTCGGTCAGGGTCGCATAGCCGCGCAACGCCAGCGCCCGCCGCACACCACGGAAGATCGGCGGAGCACCCCCGGCCGGGAGGCCGGAGTCGCTGTCGGATACCGGAACGGCAAAATCGTCGCTCATGGCGCGGTGCCACCATCGAAATAGGAACGGGTGGGGAACATGGCTCCACAATGACCGGTCGCCGCGTCGCCGCCAAGGGGCAAAAGTATGGCTGGTCGCGATCAGGCCGTCCCAGTCAGCTTGGCAGAACGACCGGGGGCAGGGGGGCCGGACGGCAGCGGTCGCGCGGCAGGCTGCGCTCGGCGGGGAAGACCAGCACCGCCGCGGTACCGACCCCCGGCTGGCTGGTCAGCTCCAGCCGTCCGCCATGCATCTCAACCAGCCGCTTGACGATCGGCAGCCCCAGCCCGGTCCCACGGGAGTTGCGGGCGATGGTGGAGTCCGACGGCTCGAAGGGGTGGAGGATGTGCGGAAGGTCGGCGGTCGGGATGCCGACGCCGGTGTCCGCCACCATCAGCCCGAGCCCGCCGTCGGGCATGAGATTCACCGTCAACACCACTTCGCCGCCGGGACGGGTGTGGGTGACGGCGTTCGACAGCAGGTTGGTCAGCATCTGGATCAGCGCCTGGGCGTCGCCCCGCAGCAACGGCAGGCCGGGCGGCACCTCACGGCGCATGCGGACGTCGCCTTCCGCCGCCGCCTCCTGCAGGGCGGAAACGACCCGCAGCGACAGCGTGTCCAGATCCACCCCGTCCTCCGCCAGCGGCATCCCGCCGCTGTCCAGGCGCGACAGCTCCAGAATGTCGTCGATCAGCGCCAGCAGGTGGGTGCCGGCATCGCGGATGTCGCCGGCATAGCTGCGGTAGCGCGGATTGCCGAGCGGCCCGAACGGCTCCGACAGCAGCATTTCCGAGAAGCCCAGCACCGCATTCAGCGGCGTGCGCAGCTCGTGGCTCATCTGGGCCAGGAAGGCGCTCTTGGCGCGGCTGGCGCTTTCCGCTTCCGCACGGGCGGCGCGTGCCTCCGTCTCGCGGATGCGCAGCCGCTCCTCGTTCAGCTTCAGCGTGGTGACGTCGGTGTAATGGACCAGCACGCCGCCCGGCACCGCATGTTCGCGGCTGAGCAGCCAGCGCCCGTCGGGCAGCGGCACCACCACCGGCGGCTCCTGGCGGCGATGGCGCTCCAGCCGCGCCGTCATCCAGACCGCACGCTCCTCGTCGGTGGTCAGGCGCGGATCGGCCAGGGCGAAGCCACGGGCCAACTCCTCGAACGGCACGCCGGGAATCAGCCGGTCGGCCAGGGCGGGCAGGTCCTTCTTCAGCCGGCCGTTGGCGTGGACCAGACGGTCCGCGTGATCGAACAGGGCGAAGCTCTCGGCGCTGTGTTCCAGCGCCGCGGTCAGGCTTTCGGCCAGCGCCTCGGCCACGGACGGGTTCTCGGGGCCGAGATCGGTCAGGATGGCGCACAGGCCGCCGGGGGCCGGTCCGGCCGCAACCCGCCAGCGCACCGGCGTCGTCCCGCGCCGGGCGGCGACGGTGCGCTCCACCGGGCCATGCAGGGCATCGGCCAATGCGGCGAACAGTCCGGGGCAGGCGGCATCGGTGCCATCCCCGCGCAGCCGCTTGCCGGTCAGCGGAACGACGCCCAGCAGCCGCTCCGCCGCCGGGTTGGCCGACTGCCATTCCAGGTCCGTCAGCGCGCCGGTGCAATCGGTGTGCGCTTTGAAGAGGGCAACGGCGTCCGGTAGTTGCAGCATGGCGAACAGCAGCGGATCGATCGACGGGAATTTCCCGGCCTCGGCCCTGTCGTGCCCACCATCGGCACAAGTCTGCGCGTCGCAATCCATTCCGCCATCATTGCGGGCCATTCCTAAAAAACACTGAAGGCCCGGCTTGGAAGGTCATCGAATATTTGTCGAATTGTAACATGGGAGGCTGATTGTTGAATCAGTTTTGTGGATTTGTCGAAAAAGCAACGAAAGGTTTGATTGAGGATACCGTTATGATCTTCGCGCGAAGTCTGCCGAATGGCGGGCTTTGCAACGGGCCGCGCCTTCCATAGTGTTGAGTCCTATCGGAGCATGAGGCATGGGATGCAGGTGTGACCGTGAACGGCAGCCAAGACGACGCCGGCGGTGCTGTGCCGGCCATTCTGGTGTTCGGAGCCAACGGACTGCTGGTCGATTGGACGCCCGCGGCAGCGGACCTGCCCGCGCTCGCCGGC
Organism: Azospirillum sp. TSO5; assembly: GCF_003116065.1. Classification (NCBI taxonomy): domain Bacteria; kingdom Pseudomonadati; phylum Pseudomonadota; class Alphaproteobacteria; order Rhodospirillales; family Azospirillaceae; genus Azospirillum; species Azospirillum sp. TSO5. Next base: position 39,658 of record NZ_LGQY01000093.1, read on the forward strand.
CGCCTGATCGCCGGTCTGTCGGCCGAGGAACTGTGCGCCCACCTCTCCTCCGGCGCGGAAACGGGCTTGATGCCAACGGGCGTAATGCCGAAGCACACGGTCCTGCCGCTTGCCGGCGGCGGCGCGGTGTGGCGGTTCCACGGTTCGCCTCCGTCCTCGAGCGCTCGCACGGCTGTGGCCACGCCGATGGATGATCCCGCCGGGCGCCTTTTCGCCGCCGCGAGCCATGACCTGCGCCAGCCCCTGGCGGCGCTGTCCCTGCTGATCGGCACGCTCGATGGCAGGCTGGGCGGCAGGCTTGATGGCCGGGAGGATCGCGACCTGCTGCGCTCGATGGCCCAGGCAGTGGAATCGATGCGCAGCATGGTCGACGGCCATTTCGACCTTGTCCGTCTGGAAAGCGGCCTCACCGAGCCGGACATCCGCACCCACGCGGTCAACGGCGTGCTGATGCGCCTCGCGCTGGAGGTGGCGCCGCGCTTTGCCGACCGTGGGCTGCGCTTCACCGTGATGCCCTGTTCCGCCATGGTGCGGACCGATTCCGCTTTGCTCGAACGTCTGCTGCATGGCCTGGTTGCCAATGCCCTGCGCGGGACGATCCGGGGCCGCGTGCTGCTGGGCTGCCGCACGCGCGGCGACCGTCTGCGCATCGAGCTGTGGGACAGCGGCCGTGGCCTGTCGCCGCAACGTCTGGCCTCCCTGCGGGCGGAACTGGCGAAGCCGGCCGGTGAAGGGGCGGGAACGCTGGGGCTGGACTTGACCCTGGTGCGCGGCCTTGCGCGGAAGCTCGGCCTTGGGCTGGAAGTCTGCGCCGAGGACGGGCGAGGCACCGTCATCGCCGTCGTGGTTCCCCTGTCGGTCGAAACGGGCGCCGACGCGACCGATACCTCCGGCCGGGAGGAGGCCGTCGCGGCCCCGGCGCCGGACAGCAGCACCGCCGACATCAGCCGCACCCGCATCCTGGTGATCGAGGACGACCTCATGGTGCTGGCCGCGCTGGAGGCGCTGCTGGGGCAATGGGGGTGCAGCGTCGTCGGGGCGGAGTCCTACGACATGGCCGTCGAACGGATCGGTCCGGTCCCGGAACCCTTCGACCTCGTCATCTCCGACCTGCGGCTGAAGGGAGCGGCCAATGGCATCGTCGCCATCCGGCAGATCGCCAAGCTGTTCGACCGTCCCGTGCCCGGCATGATCCTGACCGGCGATACCGATCCCAAGCGCCTGCGCGAGGCGCGGTTGTCCGGATACCCTCTGCTGCACAAGCCGGTCGCGCCGCTCGCCCTGCGTGCCGCCGTCGTCCGCCTGCTCGGACATGATCCCCTTTGATAACAAAGATCAAGTTTGGAAATCGAGCCTTTCGGGAAAGCGTGTCGAATATATAGTGTCGCATCTTTCGGCCCCTGCTGCGGTGCAATGACATTCCTGAAACAGAGGTGGGGGATGCGGCGAAATGCAACAAGGTTGCGACGTTTATTCGCAAGGCAAGCTCAATCTCATCCTCCTATCGGCGGAGTGAACTCTTCCTTTGGTTTGATGGTGAACTTAAACATACCCATTTATGATTTTGCTTCGCTATGATCCGGTTTGAGCAGCGACTGTTCGAACGGATGGGTTGGGGGGCGTTCGGATGAACCGGCGATATATGGCGGGGGGAAGGACGGCAGCGCTGCCGGTGATCATCATCGCCGGGCTGTTCCTGTCGCTTTCGGCCTTTCTGCTGGTCCGCAGCGCGACGAGCCAAGCCGAACATGCCCTGGCCGACCGTCAGGCGATCCAGCTCCACGACGAGCTGAAGGCGAGCTTCGAACATCAGAGCGTGCTGCTGCGTGCGCTCAGCGGTCCGTTGGCCGGCCCCGCCCCGGTGACGGATGCGAGCTTCGCATCGGCGGCCGAACCGCTGCTGCCGCTTTATCCCAATCTGCGGGCGGTCGCCTGGGCGCGGCGGATTTCCGAACGGAACGTGCCGCTGCTTGAGCGGGCGATGCACTCGGCCGGCTACACCTCGTTCGCGGTTCGCAATGCCGATGGGGGAAGCGGTCCGGAATACGGAAGCCGTCCCGAATACGACACCACCGGGATGGCCGCGGACCGGTTCGTCAACGTGCTGGCCGAACCACAATCCGCGGCCGGACTGATCGGCCTCGACATGGCCAGTCTTCCCGGCCAGCGCGACGTGCTGGTGCGGTCCTGTGCCGCCAATCGTCTGGTCGCGGCCGAAGGCGAGCCGTTACGGGCGAATTTGGGCGAGAATTCCGTGCTGCTCTACCTGCCGGTCTATACCCGCGAAGTCGAAGACGATCCGGGCCGGCTGGTCGAGCCCATCGTCTGCGATCTGCTCACCGGTTTCCTGTGGACCAGTTTCGACATCGGGCAGTTGCTGCGGGATGCGGTGCGCCGGGTCGGCCTTTCCATCGGCGACGTCTATCTTCTGGAGCCGCCGGTCCGGCCGGATATGGGCGCGCCACGGATGCTGGCCGCCGAAGGGGCGATCGGCCGTCCCGGAGAGCTGCCCCATCCGCCGGTCGATCCCCTCACCGTCGAGCAACTGACGGGAGACGAGGCGCCGCATGCCATCGTCCGCGACATCGCCTTTGCCGGGCGGGTGTGGCGGCTCTATGTGCTGCCGGACGCGGCGCGACTGTTCAGCGCGGACGACCGGTTGGCCTGGACCATGCTGATCGGCGGGATTCTCCTGACCGCGGGCGTTGCGGCCTATGTCCTGCGGGAAGCGCGCACCAAGCGCCTGCTGCGGACCGAGGCGCGTGCCCGTGCCGCCATGGCCCGCGCCCTGCGCGAGAGCGAGGAACGCTTCCGGCTGGCGCTGCGCTATTCCAAGGTCACGCTGTTCAGCCAGGACTGTAACCTGAGGCATCTGTGGATCTATTGCCCGCGCACCGACCTGCATCCGGAGCGGATGATCGGCCGGACCGATGCCGAGTTGTTCCCGGCGGACGAGGCGGTGCGGATGTCGGCCATCAAGCGGTCCGTGATCGAAAGCGGCATCGGCACCCGGTGCGAGCTGGAGGTGACCTATGGCGGCAGCCGGCGGGTGCTCGACCTGTCGGTGGAGCCGATGCGCGACGAAACCGGGGCGGTGGCCGGCGTCGTCTGCGCCGCCATCGACATGACGGAATCGGTCGAGATCCGGGAGGCGCTGTCCCGCGCCCATGCCGATGCGGAGCGGGCCAATCAGGCGAAGAGCCGCTTCCTGGCCGCCGCCAGCCACGATCTCCGCCAGCCTTTCCAGGCGATGAGCCTGTTCCACCACATCCTGATGAGCAAGCTGGACGATCCCCAGCAGGTGGAGGTGGCGAACAAGCTGGGGGAGGCGCTGACCGCCGGCAACACGCTGCTGTCCACCCTGCTCGACACCTCCGCGCTGGAGGTCGGCAACGTCAAGCCGCGGGTCGGGGAATTCGATGTCCAGGACATCCTCGCCCGGCTGTCGGTCGAGATCGGCGATCAGGCGATCGACCGCGGGCTCCAGCTGCGGACCGTCGACTGTTCCGCCCGGGTGCAGAGCGACCCGATCCTGCTGGAGCGGATGGTCCGCAACCTGCTGGTCAACGCCCTGCGCTACACCACGGAGGGACGGATCCTGCTGGGCTGCCGGCGCCGGTCCGACGCCGATGGCGGGTTCCGCCTTTCCATCGAGGTGTGGGACACCGGCCCCGGCATCGCCGAGGCGGAAATGGCGGCGATCTTCGAGGATTTCTACCGCTGCGGCACCGACCAGCGCGACAGCGGCCGGGGACTGGGGCTGGGGTTGTCCATCGTCCGCCGCATGTCCCAGATGCTCGACCATCCCGTCACCGTGCGGTCGCAGGTGGGACGCGGCACCGTCTTCGCCGTCAGCGTGCCGCTGGTCGAGCAGCGCTGCCATTGCAGCGCCGCGGCGGAGTGAGCAGCCGCCCCCGCCTTCTGTCCTGGACCTCCTGTCCCGGTTCCTCCATACCGCAGCGCGCAATGGTGGCAGTTCTGCCGGCGGGTCCGCTTTTCTCGTCCGCGTCCGCGCAAGTTTCGGTTATGCTGCGGCTGCTCACTGCACCGAAACGATCCCAGTAACCCAGCTGCAACAATAGCTTGGCGACTTTATTGATGTAGGTCATTGGGCTCCCTCGCCATAGGGGCTATTGCTTTCGCACAAGCACACTCCTTGGATAATCCTTGGAGGGCGAAGGTTCCGCTTCGACGGAACCCAACAAGACGGAGTCCGGCCCGTCGCCATGGCATGCCCCCGAAGGGCGCCGATGGCAGCGTGAACCGGGCTTGGGAGGATACGGCCTGCCGCCGCGACGGATGCCCCGGTCCAACGGGGCATCCGTTCCGGTCACCGGCATTCGGGCATCCGCCGCCTCGGGGCGGGGTCCGTTGGTCGGGCGCCGCGATCCTTTTCAGGAGCATTCTAGTATGGACACCGCCATCGCCGCCCTCTCCGCCGCCCCGGCGGGTCGCAGCGGCCTCGTTCCGACCGGCAAGAACGGCAGCCCCATGATCGAAAACGTCACGTTCGAGGAAATCCACATCGGCCAGCAGGCCAGCCTGTCGCGCCGCCTGACCATGTCCGACATCGAGCTGTTCGCGACGGTGTCCGGCGACCTCAACCCGTCCCATGTCGACGAGGATTACGCCGTCGACCACAAGGTGGTCGGGCATGGCATGTGGTCGGGCTCGCTGATCTCCGCCGTTCTCGGCACCCTGCTGCCCGGCCCCGGCACCGTTTATGTCGGCCAGGATCTGCGGTTCGAGCGTCCGGTCCTGCTGGGCGACATCGTCACCGTGACGGTCACTGCCAAGTCCAAGGATGCGGTGCGCAAGACGGTCGTCTTCGACTGCCTCGCCGCCAACCAGGACGGCAAGACCGTGGCGACCGGCATCGCCGAGGTGATCGCCCCGACCGAGAAGGTGCGCCGCGCCGCCGCGGAACTGCCGCAGGTGCAGGTGATCCGCCATGACGGTCACGAGTTGATGCTGAAGAAGTGCGAGTCGCTGCCGCCGGTGCCGACCGCCGTCGTCCACCCCTGTGACGAAAGCTCGCTGCGCGGCGCCGTCGAGGCGGCGGAGGCCAACCTGATCGACCCGGTTCTGGTCGGTCCGGAAGCCAAGATCCGCTCCGTCGCCGAGACGTACGGCCTGGACATCTCGCGCTACCGCATCGTCGACGTCGCCCATAGCCATGCCTCTGCCGAGACCGGCGTGCGGCTGGCCCGCACCGGCGAGTGCGAGGCGGTGATGAAGGGCAGCCTGCACACCGACGAACTGATGGGCGAGGTGGTGCGCAAGGAGACCGGGCTGCGTACCGGCCGCCGGCTCAGCCACGTCTTCGTGATGAACGTCCCGACCTATCCGCGTCCGCTGCTGATCACCGATGCGGCGATCAACATCTACCCGACGCTGGAGGACAAGGTCAGCATCGTGCAGAACGCCATCGACCTCGCCAAGGTGCTGGGCGTCGAGGTGCCGCGCGTCGCCATCCTGTCGGCGGTCGAGACCATCAACACCAAGATCGCCTCGACGCTGGAAGCCGCCGCGCTGTGCAAGATGGCCGACCGTGGCCAGATCACCGGCGGCATCCTCGACGGCCCGCTGGCCTTCGACAACGCCATCAGCCGCGAGGCCGCCATCACCAAGGGCATCAAGTCTGAGGTGGCCGGGCAGGCCGACATCCTGCTGGTCCCCGACCTGGAGGCCGGCAACATGCTGGCCAAGCAGCTGTCCTTCCTGGCCCATGCGGACGCCGCCGGCATCGTGCTGGGCGCCCGCGTGCCGATCATCCTGACCAGCCGCGCCGACAATGTGCGCACCCGTCTGGCGTCCTGCGCCGTGGCCGTCCTGTCGGCCGCCGCCCGCCGCCGTGGTGCCACCGCCGCGGCCGAGTGAGAAAGCCCGACGCCATGTCCAACGCGATCCTCGTCATCAATGCCGGCTCCTCCAGCCTGAAATTCTCGGTGTTCCGGGATCATGGCGGCGGGGATCCGGTGGTCACCGTCAACGGCCAGATCTCGGGCATCGGCACCCAGCCGGTGTTCGAGGCCAAGGACGCCCAGCGCCGCCCGCTCGCCGAAAAGATCTGGGGGGCGGGGGAGCCCAGCGACCGTACGGCGCTGCTGTCCTACCTGCTCGACTGGATCGAGGAACGGCTGGAGGGGGCGACCCTGATCGCCGCCGGCCACCGGGTGGTGCATGGCGGCATCCGCCACGCCACCCCGGTGCTGCTGACCTCCGCCGTGCTGGATGAACTGGACGGTCTGGTGCCGCTGGCTCCGCTGCACCAGCCGCACAACCTCGCCGCCATCCGCGCGCTGGCCGAGGCGCATCCGGAGCTGCCGCAGGTCGCCTGCTTCGACACCGCCTTTCACCGCAACCAGCCCTGGCAGGCGCAGACCTTCGCCATTCCGCGGGAACTGACGGAGGAGGGCGTGCGCCGTTACGGCTTCCACGGCCTGTCCTACGAGTACATCTCCCGCCGCCTGCCGGAAATCGCGCCGGATCTGGGCGATTCGCGGGTGGTCGTCGCCCATCTCGGCAGCGGCGCCAGCATGTGCGCCATCCATGGCGGGCGTAGCGTCGACAGCACCATGGGCTTCACCGCCCTGGATGGCCTGCCGATGGGCACCCGCTGCGGCACCATCGACCCCGGCGTGCTGATCTACCTGATGCGCAAGGGCATGGACGCCGGGGCCATCGAGAAACTGCTCTACAACAAGTCCGGCCTGCTCGGCGTGTCGGGCATCTCCAACGACATGCGCGCCCTGCTGGAAAGCAGCGACCCGCATGCGCAGGAGGCGGTGGAGCTGTTCTGCTTCCGCATCGCCAAGGAGACCGGCGCGCTCGCCGCGTCGATGGGCGGGGTGGACGCCGTGGTGTTCACCGCCGGCATCGGCGAACGCTCCGCCCCGGTGCGGGCGCGGGTCGGCGACAAGCTGGCCTGGATGGGAGTGGAGATCGACGCGGCGGCCAACGAAGCCAATGCGACGAAAATCTCGACCGCCGGCAGCCGTTTGCCGGTCTATGTCATCCCGACCGACGAGGAACGGATGATCGCGCTGCACACCCGCAAGGTGCTGACGGGGCGGTGAAGGGTGTAGCATCGCGGCCCCCTCCCTAACCCTCCCCCGCTAACGCGGGAGAGGGGACTGCCGCTGTACGTCTGCAAAGCTCCTACCCCCTCTCCCGCGAAGCGGGGGAGCAACCATGTTGTTTTCATGGTGAGTGTGGCATTGCCTCCCATT
>NZ_LGQY01000136.1:0-46413 GCF_003116065.1 Azospirillum sp. TSO5
ATGGTGTCGATGCCGCGGGTGATGACGGTGTTACCCGACGCACCCAGCGTCACGACGTCCGAACCGGTGCCGCCGACCAGATACTCGACGCCCGAGGCCATCATCGTCACGCCGGCCGCGCCGGTGAAGACGATGTCGGTGCTCGCACCGCCGGTCAGGGTGTCGACGCCCGACACGGTGATGGTATTCGCCGTGTCACCCAGGGTGATGGCGTCGGTGCCGACGCCGCCGATCAAGGTTTCGACGCCACGGGTCAGCAGGGTCGTGCCCGAGGTGCCGATGGTCGCCACGTCGGTGGCAGCGCCGCCAACGAGGATTTCGATACCGGTACCGAGCGCCATCGTGTTGCCGGTGTCACCCAGGAACACGACGTCGGTGCCCGTTCCGCCCGACAGCGTATCGATGCCGCGGATGGTGGCGGTGTTCCCCGACGCACCCAGCGTCACGACGTCCAGACCGGTGCCGCCGACCAGGAATTCGACGCCCGAAGCTGTCATCGTCACGCCGGCCGAACCGGTGAAGACGACGTCGGTGCTCGCACCGCCGGTCAGGGTGTCGATGCCGGTCACAGTGATCGTGTTCGGCGTGTCGCCGAGCGTGATGACGTCGGTGCCGACGGTGCCGATCAGGGTCTCGATCGTACGGGTCAGCAGGGTGGTGCCCGAACTGCCGATGGTCACCACGTCGACCGCCGCACCGCCGACGAGGATTTCCAGGTTCGCACCCAGGGTCAGCGTGTTGCCGGTGTCGCCCAGGATCGCAAGGTCGGAGCCCTCGCCACCGACCAGCGTCTCGATGCCGCGGATGGTGGTGGTGTTCCCGGCAGACCCGAGGGTCAGGACATCGGTGCCGCTGCTGCCGACCACGAAATCCGCACCCGAGACAGTCAGGGTCGCACCGGTCGAACCGGTGACGATGACCTCGAGCCCCGTGCCGCCGATCAGCGTCTCGATGCCGAGCGCCAGCAGCGTGCCGCCGACAGTGCCGATGGTGACGACATCGGTGCCCAGGCCGCCGACCAGGGTTTCGATGCCCGACACCATCAGCGTGTTGCCGACCGAACCGAGGGCGACGAGATCGGTGCCCAGGCCGCCGAAGATCGTCTCGAACAGCGATGCCGTCGCCGTGTTGCCCGTATTGCCGAGCGTCAGCACGTCGACACCGCTGTTGCCGGTCAGTGTTTCGATACCGCGCAGCAGCAGCGTGTTGCCCGCCGAGCCCAGCGTCACGACATCCGTGCCGGTACCGCCGATCAGGGTATCGATTCCCGACACCGCGATCGTCGATCCGCCGGAACCAAGGAAGACGAGTTCGGATGCCGTGCCACCCAGCAGGGTTTCAAGCGCGTTGGCAACCAGCGTTGCACCCAGGGTGCCGATCGCGATCACGTCGCTGCCCGCCCCGCCGGTCAGGGTTTCGAGCAGTGACACCATCATCGTGTTACCGCCCGAGCCCAAGGCGATGACATCCAGCCCGGACCCGCCGGTCAGCGTCTCTATCGCGCTCGTCAGCATGGTGGTGCCGGTGTCGCCGATGGTGACGGTATCGCTGCCCGCCCCGCCGGTCAGTGTTTCGATGCCGCGCAGCAGCAGCGTGTTGCCGTCCGACCCCAGCGTGACGACATCCCGACCGTTGCCGCCGACCAAAATGTCGAGGGCCGATGCCAGCAGCGTGCTGCCGGTGCTGCCCAGGAAGATCAGATCGAAGCCTTCGCCACCGACAACGGTTTCAAGGGCATTCACCTGTGCCGTGATGCCGCCCGACCCAACGGTGATGACATCGGTTGCCGCAGCACCAATGATGGTTTCGATACCGGCGATCCGCACCGTCGTGCCGGCGGTGCCCAACGTCACCACGTCCAGACCGCTGCCGCCGATCAGCGTTTCCACCGCCACCGTCGCCAAGGTGCTGCCGCCGGACCCCAGCGCCACCACGTCCAGACCGGACCCGCCCAGCAGCGTCTCAAGCTGCGACACCGCCAGCGTGTTGCCGCTGGTGCCGAGCAGGACGGCGTCGATGCCGGTCCCGCCGATGATCGTCTCGAACAGCGACACCATCGCCGTGTTGCCGGTGTCGCCCAGCGTCAGAACGTCGACACCGCTGTTGCCGGTCAGCGTCTCGATGCCGCGCAGCAGCACGGTGTTGCCGCCGTCGCCCAGCGTCACCGCGTCGTTGCCCGCCCCGCCGACGAGGATCTCCAGCCCCGAAACCAGCAGCGTGTTGCCGGCTGAGCCGAGATAGACCACATCCGTCGCGCTCGACCCGATCAGCGTTTCCAGGCCCGCAACCAGCAGTGTGTTGCCGCTGGAGCCCGACACCCGGTTCATGTCCGCCGCCGTGTCGAACCGGGCGGTGGCGAGCGTCACGATGTCCAGTCCGCTGCCGCCGATCAGCGTTTCCAGCTGCGACACCAGCAGCGTGTTGCCGCCGGTGCCCAGCGTGATGATGTCGAGCGCGGTCCCGCCAACCAGCGTCTCCAGGTTCGAGGTCACCATGGTCGAGCCGCGATTGCCAATGGTGATCGCGTCCAGTCCGGACCCGCCGGTCAGTGTCTCCAGCATGCGCAGCAGCGTGGTGTTGCCGGCGTCGCTGAGCGTGACGAGGTCCGGGCCGGCGTTGCCGACCAGAACCTCCAGCCCGGCGATCAACAGGGTCGAACCGCCGCCCGGCTCGCCGATCACCACCACGTCGCTGCCGGAACTGCCGATCAGCGTCTCCAGCAGAGTGGCCACGAAGGTGCCGCCACCGTCCGACAGCTGGATGACGTCGCTCCCGCTGTTGCCGGTGATCGATTCGATGCCCGTGATCCGCACCGTCGTGCCGGCAGTGCCCAGCGTCACCACATCCAGCCCGCTGCCGCCGATCAGCGTCTCCACCGCAACGGTCGCCAAGGTGTTGCCGCCGGACCCCAGCGTCACCACGTCCAGACCGGACCCGCCCAGCAGCGTCTCGATCTGCGACACCGCCAGCGTGTTGCCGCTGGTGCCGAGCAAAACGGCATCGACGCCGGTCCCGCCGAAGATCGTCTCGAACAGCGACACCGTCGTCGTATTGCCGGTGTCGCCCAGCGTCAGAAGGTCGACGCCGCTGTTGCCGATCAGCGTCTCGATGCCGCGCAGCAGCACGGTGTTGCCGGCGATCCCAAAGGTGACGACATCGGTCCCGGCCCCGCCGATCAGGGTGTCGATGCCCGACACCGTGACCGTCGAACCGGCCGAGCCGAGGAAGAGCAACTCGGAGCCCGTGCCGCCAGCGATCGTCTCCATGAGGTCAACGAGCAGCGTGGAGCCGGCCGAACCGATGGTGACCACATCGGTGCCGATGCCGCCAGTCAGGGTTTCCAGTCTCCGAACCAGCAGCGTGCTGCCTGCCGTGCCCAGCGTGATGGTGTCGGTCCCTCCCCCGCCAGCCAGCGTCTCGATGCCCGAAACCCCCATGGTGGTGCCGGTATCGCCGATGGTGATGGCGTCGGTTCCCAAACCGCCGATCAGGCTTTCCAGCCCCCGCGTCAACAGGGTGTTGCCGGCCGGACCCAGCGTGACGATGTCGGTGCCGGCACCGCCGATCAGCAGGTCTAGATTGGACACCAGGACCGTGCCGCCGGCCGAGCCAAGGAAGATCAACTCGGAACCCGTGCCGCCGGTGATCGTCTCCAGCAGGTTGGCGAGCAGAGTGCTGCCGGCCGAACCGAGGGTCACGACATCGGTGCCCGCGCTGCCGGTGATCGTCTCCACAATCGAGATCAGTAGGGTGTTGCCGGCCGTGCCCAAGGTGACGACGTCGGTGCCGCCGCCGCCGGCGATCGTTTCGAAGTCGGCGATGAACAGGCTGTTGCCGGCCAAACCGAGAACCACGACGTCGGTGCCGGCTCCGCCGGTCAGCGTCTCGAGAGCGGTTGCAAACAGGGTGCTGCCAGCCGTGCCCAGCGACATGGCGTCGACGGCCGCACCGCCGATGATCGTCTCAAGAGCAGAAACCAGCGTGGTGTTGCCGGTATCGCCCAGCGTGACGATGTCGGTCCCGCTGTTGCCTGCCAGCGTCTCGATGCTGCGCAGCAGCAGGGTGTTACCGGCCGTGCCAAGGGTGACGACATCGGTGCCGATGCCGCCGGTGAGGATGTCGATAGCCGAGATCGAAACGGTCGAACCGGCCGAGCCGAGGAAGATCAACTCGGAACCCGTGCCACCGGTGATCGTCTCCAGCAGGGTGACCAGCAGAGTGCCGCCGGCCGAGCCGAAGGTCACGACATCGGTGCCCGCAGACCCTGCCAATGTCTCGATGGCATTGACGAGCAGGGTCGTGCCGCCGGTCTCCAGCATGACGACGTCGATGCCGATTCCGCCGCTCAGCGTCTCCAGCCGGTCGACGAGCAGGGTACCGCCGGCGCTGCCCAGGGTGATGACATCGGTGCCGGCTCCGCCGGTGATCGTGTCGAGCAGGGTTGCCAGCAGCGTGATGCCGGTCGTACCGACGATCACCGCATCGCCGGCGTCCGACCCGGTCAGCGTTTCGAGACCTTCGACATAAACCGTCCTGCCGCCGCTTCCAAGCGTGATCACATCGGATCCCGACGATCCGAGAATGGTCCTGTATTGGGTGGAGACCGACAGGGTGTTGCCAACATCGCCCAAGACAAGAATGTCGGCATTCAGAATGCTGACCAGGGTTTCCAGTCCGCTCAGATGAAGAGTCTGCCCGGTCGCGATGACGGTTTCGATATTGACGGCGTGAAAGGTCGCCCCGCTGCTGCCAAGCATGACGACATCGGTGCCGGAGCCTCCGATAATCGTCTCGAAGCCGGTTGCCAACAGAGTATTGCCGGCGGTGTCCAGTGTCACGACGTCGGTGCCGACGCCACCGACGAGCGTCTCAATGCCGGTCGCCAACAGGGTGTTGCCGGCAGTGCCAAGCATCACGACATCGGTGCCGCTCCCACCGGTCAGCGTTTCAACAGCCGAGACCATCAGGCTATTGCCGGTAGCACCCAGCGTAATGACATCGGTCCCGGCCCCACCGGTCAAGGTCTCAAGACCTTGTGCAGTCAAGGTCGCTCCAGCCGTACTCAGGGTGACGACGTCAGTGCCGTTGTCTCCCGTCACCGTTTCGATGTCGGACACCAGCATCGTGCTGCCGGCGGTATCCAGTGTAATGACATCGCTGCCGGCCCCACCGATCAGCGTTTCGACAGCCGAGACCAGCAGGGTGTTGCCGGCAGTGCCGAGCGTCATGACATCCGTGCCGGCGGCGCCGATAAGCGTCTCGATGCCGGTTGTCAGCAGGGTGTTGCCACTGACGCCAAGCGTCACGACATCGGTGCCGGTCCCGCCGGTCAAGGTCTCGACAACCGAGACCAGCATCGTGTTGCCGCCGGTACCGAGCGTCACGACATCAGTGCCGGCCCCGCCGGTCAGCGTTTCGAAAGCAAAGAGCAGCAGGGTGTTTCCGGCAGTGCCGAGCGTCGCGACGTCGGTGCCGGTCCCGCCGGTCAGTGTTTCGACAGCCGAGACCAGCATCGTGTTGCCGGCGGCGCTCAGCACCACGAGGTCGGTGCCGGTGCTGCCCGCCAAGGTTTCGATGTCGGATACCAACACAGTGCTTCCGTTGGAACCGATCGTCACGACATCGGTGCCGGCCCCACCGGTCAGCGTTTCGATTCTCCACAACTGGATGGTGTTGCCCGAATCCACCAGCGAGATGGCATCGCGGCCCGAGCCACCGTTCAATGTTTCGATCTGGGAAAGAAAAAGGGTTATGCCACTGGCGCTGACTGTGACGACATCGACGCCCCCACCACCAACCAGTGTTTCAAGCGCCGAGATCAATGCCGTGCTGCCGGCCGACCCGAAGGTCACGACGTCCGTGCCGGTGGCACCGATGACACTTTCCACGGCGGAAAGCAGCACCGTGTTTCCGGCGGTACCGAACGTCACGACGTCGGTGCCGGCCCCGCCGATCAAGGTCTCGATGCCTTGCACCTTCACCGATACGCCGGTGGCGCCCACCGTTACGACGTCGGTGCCGCTGTCTCCCGTCACCGTTTCAATGCGGGAGATCTGAAGCGTGTTGCCGCCGGTCCCGAGAACGACGACATCGACGCTAATCCCGCCGGTCAACGTCTCAATGTCGGAAACCAGTGTCGTGTTGCCACCGGAGGCGAAGGTCACGAGGTCGGTGCCGGCACCGCCGACCAGTGTCTCCAGCAGCTTCACCGTCATGGTGCTGCCGGCGGTTCCGATGGTGATGACATCGGTGCCGGTGCCGCCCGTCAGGGTTTCCAGCCAGGAGACCTGCATGGTCGTGCCGGCCGTCAGGATGGTCACGGCGTCGGTGCCGACGCCACCGGTCAGCGTCTCCAGATCCGACACCTTCGTGGTGACGCCGGCCGATCCCAGGGTGATCAGGTCGGTGCCGCTATTGCCGATGATGCTCGGCACCAGCGACATCGTCATGGTGTTACCCTGCGTCCCCAAAACCACGGACTGCGTGCCGCCCGCGCCGCCCGCGATGACGACTTCGACGTCGAAAACTGCATACCGTACGCCATTGGTGCCGAGGAGGACGACATCCGTTCCCGCACCGCCGATGATGGTTTCAGTGGAGTAGAACGCTATCGTGTTGCCGAGATCGCCCAGGGTTATGGCATCGATACCAGTGCTACCCAGCAGGCTCTCCAGTCCAGACACCAGCATGGTGTTGCCGGTGGTGCCCAGCGTGACGACATCGGTTCCAACCCCACCGATCAGGGTTTCCACCTGCGTGAATGTCGTGCTGTTGCCCGCCGAACCCAGCGTGATGACGTCGGTTCCAACCCCACCGGTCAGGCTTCTCAGCCACGACACCATCATGGTGGTGCCGGCGTCCCCCAGCGTGATCACATTGGTGCCGCCGGTACCGGTCAGCGTTTCGACGCCGGTAACGCCGAAGGTCGCGCCGATGTTACCCAGCGTGATGACGTCCGTACCGGCGCCGCCCGTCAGCGTGTTGATCTGCGACAGCGTCAGCGTGTTGCCGGTATCGGCCAACGTCCTGACGACCGGCGCGATGTTCCGGAGATACAACAGGGATCCGTTGGAGACGCCAAAGAGCGCATCAATGTCGCCGTCGCCGTCGAGGTCGGCCATGGCCGGCGTCGGATAGGCTCCGGTGGCGAGGCCGTAAACGGCCGTCCCGACGAGCGAGAAGGTGGGAGACGATGTCGTCCCGATGTTGATGGAAACGACATCCTTGTTCACCAGATCGAGATCGCCGTCGCCATCGAGGTCGACGAGGATCGGCGTGTTGTTGCGGATGCCCGCCGTCATGCCGAAGAGGTTCGTTCCCTCCAGCGAGAAGGTGGGTGCCGACGAGGTTCCATTGTTGCGGTAGAAAGTGAGACCGCTAGCGGTCCCGATCAGCAGGTCGGCGTCGCCGTCGCCATCCAGGTCGGCGAAGCTCGGAACCATGTAGCTGTCGGAGATGATGCCGAAGAGGTTGGTCCCCTCCAGAGAGAAGGATGGAGAGGCCGACGTTCCAGTGTTGCGAAATAACCGCGTGCCGCCGTCCTTGCTACCGATGAAAAGATCGAGGTCACCGTCTCCATCGATATCGACGAGTCTTGGGGCCGCATAGGTATTGTAGCTGGAAATCCCGAGCAGATTGGTGCCCTGCAGGGAAAAGGTCGGCGCCAGCGTCGTCCCGACATTGGCGAAATACACCGTCTCGCCAAGCTTGTTGCCGACCAGAAGATCCAGATCGCCGTCACCGTCGAGATCCGCGAATGTAGGGGCGCCATAATTCCCAACACCGCTGAGGCCGAAAGAATTGGTGCCGACCAGAGTAAAGGTTGGAGTAGCCACGATCTTTCAGCCCCTCGGATACAAATGTCGACACCACGTTCCTTCACCGGCCGCCGTGAGGCGTCCGGTCAATTCGGAATGTCTGTTGGAGTGGTCACCGCTTCGGCCAGCGCCCGCGCGTCGAGCAGCCCCACCGCCTCCGCGCGGCGCACGCCGGGAAGGATGGCGACGTCGTACAACTCGTTTACGGTGTGATGGAGCCACAGCATGTGCGCAACGGTTCCGCTGTCGGTGTCCACCACGGCCAAGCCGCATTGAGCAGAAATCCCGGCCCGGTTCAGCGCCGCCTCAAGCGGCAACGCGCTCAGCGTTCCGTGATCGCCGCGTGGACGGGACAGCCCGACAACCGCCCATTTCCCAAGGAAGGCCAATCCGCGCGCGAAGCCGGGGCAGAAGCAGACCGGCTCGAAGCGGCCGCTTCCGTCCACCGTTCCAAGCTCGCCGGTGCCGGAGTTGAGCAGCCACAGCCGGCCACGGTGCCAGCGGGGGGAATGCGGCATCGACAACCCAGCGCAGGCAACCTCGCCCGACGGAACATCGATCAGCACGCCGCCGTCGGTCCGGCGCTCGCGCCAGCCCTCGATGACATCGCAGCGGCCCAACGCCGTCGCGAACAGCGGCCAGCCGTCTTCGCCGAGAGCCATCCCGTTCAGATGGCAACGGTCCTCGTTGCGCAGGGCGGAAATGAAGGCGGGCTTCCAGACCGGACGGAATCCCCGGTCGGCGTCGGGAACTGCAAGACAGCTGAAGCGTGTGTTGACGAAGATCGGGACACCGTCGTGCCCGACCGCGATGTCATGGATATCGACGTCACCGGTCATGTAGCCCAATCGCGGCACGTAAAGACGGTCCGCACCCGACGGCGTACGGCCGGACGGTTGCAACGTGTCGGCGAAGCGCCAGAGGTGGGACTGTCCGGCGACCCACAGCGCTGCCCCGTCGACACACAGGCCCTGGCAACGCTGCACCATCCGCTCATGGGCCTTCAGACGCCCATCCTCTCCCAGCCCAAGGAAGAACAGCCTGTGCGTCTCGTAGGTCGAAAATGCGATCGCGCAGCCGACCGTCTCCAGCCAGTCCGGCAGGTTCGGCGTGCCCTGCAGCATGGGATGGGCCAGCATGGGATGGGCCAGCATGGGATGGGATCGTTCTTCGGCTGCCATCCGACCGTTCTCCCCAATCTTTTCGCGGATCACCCCGGAAGAATCGCTAGCATGCACTGCAAAACAAAATTAAATTATTAAGATAGTAGATAATTTTCTCAAAAAATCGTTTTCTTCACAGCCAAAGATGGAGAAAACTTGGAGGAATATCCACGAGCGATCGACTTAAGATGATGAATGTCAGGGCGGAACACGGAATTCGCTCGGCCGAATCGAGCAAATACCGCCCCCACGCACAAGTTCTCTCTACAGCAGCTCTGCACTGGTCCGCCGCCTTCCTCAGGACACACTTTCATGCCCGCCCCAACCGCCGGTTTCACCGACCAAGCCGTCGTACTCACCCACAAAGGTGCCGCCGCCCTGGCCGACGGGCAGGAAACGCTCGCCGTTTCCTGTTTCACCATGGCGGCCATACTGGCACCGCATCGGGCAAGCATCTGGCACAATCTCGGCGAAGCGCGGCGTGCCCTGGGCTTGGCAGCCGGTGCGGCGCGGGCTTACCACCACGCCTTGCGGCTGCGTCCGACCTACCCGAGGGCCTGGGCCGGACTGGCTTCGCTGCTGCACAAGACCCGGCGCTTCAAGGCGGCGGCGCGGGCGTCGATGCGGGCGTTGGCTCTCGACCCAGGCTTTGCCGAAGGCTGGTCGGTCGCCGGTTCGATCCTGCTGGAACAGCGGGCGATGGAGCGCCTGCCGATCATCCTGCATCGGGTGGTGCGGCTGGCGCCGGACAGCCCGCCGGCGTGGCTCGCGCTAGCCGGCGGGCTCGGTGACACGGCAGAGCCGGCGCTGCCGCTCGCCTGCGCGCGGCGCGCGGTTGCGCTGTCGCCCGACCGACCAGCCGGCTATATGAACCATGCCGGACTCCTGATCAGGCAGGGAAGGCTCGACGCGGCCAAGGCGATGCATGACCGGTTGCGCCGCTTGGCTCCGCTGGAGGGGTATGCCGAGGCCGGCGACAGCCTGCTGGCAACCTTGCACGGCGACTTCGCTGCGGCGGTGTCGCTGGCCCGCCGGTCTCTGGTCCTGCAACCGGCTTCCCCGGCAGCCCTCATCAACCTGTCCCTGGCAGAACATGGCCACGGACAGGCGGAGCGGGCACGCCGCGGCAACGAGCGCGCCATTGTGCTCCATCCCGAAAGCGACGTTGCACGCTTCAACCTGTCCATGGTGCTGCTGGCAGATGGCGACTTCGCCAATGGCTGGCGTCTCTATGAATCCCGCTGGCGGATGGACCGTGTTGCCTATCCGGCCTATGCCCCACGCTGGCAAGGCGGCGACCCGGCGGGACGCTCATTCCTTCTGGTGGCCGAACAGGGGCAAGGGGATACGCTGCATTTCGTCCGCTATGCCCCGATGCTGGCCGCACTCGGTGCCCAAGTCCATCTGATGGTCCAACCGTCGCTGGTCCGGCTGCTGTCGGGGCTCCCCGGCATCGCCTCGGTCCGGGCGCCCACGGAACCGCCACCGAAATGCGATGCCTGCATTCCGCTGCTCAGCCTGCCATTGGCGTTCGACACCACTCTGGCAACCATCCCGGCAGCCGTCCCCTATCTGCGCGCATCCGAGCAGGATCGCGCCACCTGGAAACGGAAGCTCGACGGTGAGCGCCGCTTGAAGGTCGGACTGGTCTGGGCCGGTTCCGCGCACAACGACCAGTTCCTGGCCCATATGGTCGACCGGCGGCGAAGCCTGCCGCTTGCCGCGTTGGCCCCGCTGGCCGGCGTTCCGGGCGTGCGATTCTACAGCCTGCAAAAAGGCCCGTCGGCGACCGAAGCTCCGCCGCCCGATCTCGACCTTGTTGACTGGATGGATGGGGTTGGCGATTTCGCCGACACCGCCGCGCTTGTCGCGGAACTCGATCTGGTCATCAGCGTCGACACTTCGGTGTGCCATCTGGCCGGGGCGGTGGGCCGCCCGGTCTGGATGCTGTCGCGCTACGATTCCTGCTGGCGCTGGCTGCGCGACCGGTCGGACAGTCCGTGGTATCCGACCATGCGCTTGTTCCGCCAGGATCGGCCGGGTGACTGGACCCCCGTCATCCTTCGCGTCCGCGCCGCCCTGGAGCGTTGGGCGGTGCAGTGATGAACCGGATGAGCTGATGGTGCCCCTCCCTTAGCCATATCCATCCGTCGATCGGGAGTGCAGCTTTGTCGGGGTAGGGATCAAAGCTCGGATTGCCGGCCAATGGACTTGTCTTGCGCCAGACCATGCCGATGGTCCGGGAGGGTTGGGGATCCTTGAAACGGACGACGGATACCGTGCCTGAACCGGTCTCCACCGCCACAGCCATTTCCGGTATCAATGTCACGCCCATACCCGCCCTGACCATCTGGACGAGCGTGGAGAATGAGTTCGCCTCCAGCGCCTTCCGCGGTGAGGAGGACGGCATGTCTGTTCCATCTCTGCCGAGACCACCGTCCCGCTTCCGACTATCGGCTGCTCAGGCGGCCGACGAGGTTTTCGCGGCGTCGGCACCCGACGACGCCATCCCGGTCGAATCGGCCATGATGTCGATCTTGCGCTCCAGATGCTGCCGCAGCAGAACCGCAATGGCTGGGCCATCCCGCCGGACCAGGGCGTCCAGGATCTGTTCATGCTCGCGCACCGCTTGGTCCCACCAGTCGCGCGGCATATCGGCGACGTAGCGGGCGCGGCGGATGCGCAGCGCCAGGCTGGCGTGGGTGGCGATCAGCACCGGGTTGTTCGACGCCGTCAGGATCATATGGTGGATGCGCTCGTTCAGCCGGTAATAGGCCTGCAGGTCGCGGCGGGCATGGTGGGCCAGCATCTCGTAATGCAGCGCGCGCAGCTCGGCGATCTGTTCCTCGGTGATGTGGGCGCAGGCCAGTTCGCCCGACAGCGCTTCCAGGCAGGCCATCACCGTGAAGGTGTCCTCGATGTCCGCCCGCGTCAGGGTGGCGACACGGGCGCCGCGGTTGGGCAGCAGCAGCACCAGCCCCTCGCTGGCCATCACCTTCAACGCCTCGCGCAGCGGGGTGCGCGACACGCCGAAGCGCTCGCACAGCTCGCGCTCGTTGATGCGCGAGCCGGGCGACAGCTCGCCGTCGACGATGGCGGTGCGCAGCCGGGCGACGACCTCGGCGTGGAGGCTGCTGCGGTCGATCAGAGTCATTCCGGTCTTCCCCCCACCGCGGCAGTCCGGTCCGCCGGCGCCTGTTCCAACGCCTGGTCCAAGACCAGGACGACATGCACCGCCCGCCGGCCGGCGCCGTCCTGGATCTGGTGGCGGCAACTCGTCCCGTCGGCCACCAGGATGGTGTCCGCATCGGCGGCGCGCACCGCCGGCAGCAGGTCGAGTTCTCCCATCCTCATCGACACCTCGTGATGTTCCGCCTGATAGCCGAAGGCCCCGGCCATTCCGCAACAGGTGGATTGTAGCACCGAAACCGCAAGGTCCGGGATCAGCTTCAGAACTCTTTCCACGGGCGGCAGCGCGCCCATGGCCTTCTGGTGGCAATGGCCGTGCACCAGCGCCTTGCGGGCCGCCAGCGGCTTCAGCGGCAGGGTCAGCCGGCCGGCGGCGTGCTCGCGGTCGAGGAACTCCTCGAACAGCAACGCGTGGGCGGCGATGCGGGCACCTTCCGGTCCGGGCAGCACCGCCGTCATCTCGTCGCGCAGGGTCAGCAGGCAGGACGGTTCCAGCCCGACGATCGGCACCCCGCGTTCGGCATAGGGCATCAGCGCCTCGACCACGCGCCATTGCTCCGCCCGCGCCTGCTCGACCAGACCGGCGGCCAGGAAGGTCCGGCCGCAGCACAGCGGCCGGCCACCGTCGGCCGGCACCGCGGCGTGGACCGTGTACCCCGCCGCCTCCAGCACGCGGACGGCCGCGCGGGCGTTGTCGGACTCGAACCAGCGATTGAAGGTATCGGCGAACAGAACCACTTCGCCGGCCGCGCCGGGTTTCGGGGCGTCGGGATGGCGGAACGGCCTCGCATGCCAGCGCGGCAGCGACCGGTGACGGCTGAGCCCGAGCAGGCGCTCCGTCAGCGCCGGCAGGCCGGGGATCCGGCCGTGCAGGTTCAGCAGGGGGGCGGCGGCCGACAGCGCCGGGGCGTAGCGCGGCAGCCACGCGACCAGCCGGTCGCGCAGCGACAGGCGGGCACCGTGCCTGAGGCGCTGGGCCAGCACCTCGATCTTCATCTTCGCCATGTCGACGCCGGTCGGGCACTCTCGCTTGCAGCCCTTGCAGCCGACGCAGAGGTCCAGCGCCTCCATCACCCCGTCGGCGGCCAGCCCCTCGGGGCCGAGCTGCCCGGTCAGCGCCAGCCTCAGCGTGTTGGCCCGGCCGCGGGTGACATGCTGCTCGTCACGGGTCGCCCGGTAGGACGGGCACATCACGCCGGGGTCGGACTTCCGGCAGGTGCCGTTGTTGTTGCACATCTCCACCGCGCCGAGGAAACCGTTCCACTCCGACCAATCCAGCGCGGTGTCGATGGGCAGGGCGCCATAGCCGGGCTTGTAACGGAACAGGCGGCGGTCATCCATGCGCGGCGGATCGACGATCTTGCCGGGGTTGAACAGGCCGGCCGGATCGAACAGCGTCTTGACCTCGCGGAAGGCATCGACGATGCGGCGGCCGTACATCGGCTCGTGGAATTCGGAGCGGACCAGCCCGTCGCCATGCTCTCCCGAATGGGACCCCTTGTATTCGCGCACCAGCACGAAGGCCTCCTCGGCGATGGCGCGCATCTTCCGTACCTCCAGCTCCTGCTTGAGGTTCAGGACCGGACGGACGTGCAGGCAGCCTTCGGAGGCGTGGGCGTACCAGGTGCCGGTGGTGCCGTGACGGTGGAAGACCTCGGTCAGCCGCTCGGTATAGTCGGCCAGATGCTCCAGCGGGACGGCGCAATCCTCGATGAAGGAGACCGGCTTTCCCTCCGTCCGCATCGACATCATGATGTTCAGCCCGGCCTTGCGCACCTCCCAGATCGCCGCCTGGAAGGCCGGGTCGACCGCCTCCACCACCGCACCGGGCAGGCCGAGATCGCCCATCAGCTCGCCCAGCCGGCGAAGGTTGGCGATTTCCTCGTCACGATCCTCGCCGGCGAACTCCACCAGCAGCAGGGCGTCCGGCTCGCCGACGATGAAGCGGTCCATGGTGGCGCGGAACAGCGGGATGTCGCGGCCGAGCGCGATCATGTTGCGGTCGACCAGTTCCACCGCCGCCGGCTTCAGCGCGACGATGGCCTGCGCCGATTCCATCGCCTTGCGGAAGGTCGGAAAGTGGCAGACCCCCAGCACTTTGTGCCGGGGCAGCGGCGCCAGCGCCAGCTCGATGCGCTGGAAGAAGGCCAGCGTCCCTTCCGACCCGACCAGCAGCTTGGCAAGGTTGGGGTGGTCGCCGCCTAGCCGTTCGATGTTGTAGCCGCCGACCTTGCGGCGGACGGCGGGAATGCGGACGGCGATCTCGTCGGCCTCGCGGGCGTGCAGAACCTTCAGCGCGGCTTCGAGCCGCCGATGACGCTCGGTCGACGGGGCGGATCCGTCGAAGCGCACCGGGGTGCCGTCGGCCAGCACGGCGTCGATGGCGCGGACATTGTGCACCATATTGCCGTAGCGCAGCGACCGGGTGCCGCAGCTGTTGTTGCCGGTCATGCCGCCGATGGTCGCCTGCGCCGCGGTCGAGACGTCGACCGGGAACCACAGCCCCAGCGGTTTCAGTGCCTTGTTCAGATGGTCCAGCACGATGCCCGGCTGCACCGTCGCGGTCCGCGCCCCGGCATCCACGTCGAGGATGCGGTTCAGGTGCCTGGAGCAGTCGAGGACCAGCGCCTCGTTCACCGTCTGCCCGCATTGCGAGGTGCCGCCGCCGCGCGGCAGGATCGGCACCCCTTCCTCCACCGCGACGGCGACCGCCGCCGCCACATCCTCCGCATCGCGCGGGACGACGACGCCGACCGGTTCCATCTGGTAGATCGAGGCGTCGGTGCTGTAGCGCCCGCGCGTGAAACGGTCGAACAGCACCTCCCCCTTCACGGCGCCGCGCAGGCGGGCGGCCAGGGCGCTGTCACCGATGCGGGAGCCGCGGCGCGGCGGGACGTTGCGGTCGTCGAGCGGCATGGCGTGGGCTCCCCTGAAACGGATGGCGGCGGCGGATGGCACGGCTGGATCGCACCGGCAGACCGTCAATTTTGCATTCAAAATTCACTTTGCGGTGAATCGTCCCTGCTGGCCGATGGATAGGAGCGTGAACTTCAATCGTTCGCCAGACGAACAAAATCCTTATGGGAACGCAGGATTTCTGTCGAGCCCCAGTGACATCATAGGCGCTATTGCCGATGCACCCTTTCGGAAATGGGTAGGTCATGGCCGCAAATGACCGTTTGCAGAGCCGGCCATTTGAATGCAAAATTTGTTTGGTGGACGAACCAATAGTCAGCGCATGCCGTCACCGTTCTGCGCCCGGATCCCGCGCACCGACCGGGCGCACCGATACTGCCCCCTAGTCACCGACACCGGGGCAACACCGACACCACGGCATCATCGATACAAGGGAGGAGGAGCCTTCATGGCCCATCGCAGCGGACGCCATTTCCTGCAAATCCCGGGTCCGACCAACGTGCCCGACCGCATCCTGCGGGCGATGGACCGGCCGACCATCGACCATCGCGGCCCGGATTTCGCCGCCCTCGGCCGTGAAGCGCTGGACGGAATCAAGACGATCTTCAAGACCGAGCAGCCGGTGGTGATCTACCCGGCGTCGGGCACCGGGGCGTGGGAAGCGGCGATCGTCAACACGCTGTCGCCTGGCGACCGGGTGCTGATGTTCGAGACCGGCCACTTCGCCACGCTGTGGCGCAATCTCGCCGAGCGCTTCGGCATCCACTGCGATTTCGTACCGGGCGACTGGCGCCACGGCGTCGACCCGGCCGCGGTGGAAGCCCGGCTGGCCGAAGACCCCGGCCACGCCATCAAGGCGGTGATGGCGGTCCACAACGAGACCTCGACCGGCGTCGCCAGCCGCATTCCGCTGATCCGCAACGCCATCGACGCTGCCGGCCACCCGGCGCTGCTGCTGGTCGACACCATCTCGTCGCTGGGCTCCATCGACTACCGCCACGACGAATGGGGCGTCGACGTGACGGTCAGCGGCTCGCAGAAGGGCCTGATGCTGCCGCCGGGACTGAGCTTCAACGCCATTTCCGAAAAGGCGATGGCGGCCAGCCGCAGCAACCGGATGCCGCGGTCCTACTGGGATTGGGCCGACATGGCCGGTCCGAACCGGGCCGGTTTCTTCCCCTACACGCCGGCGACCAACCTGCTCTACGGCTTGGTCGAGGCCATCGACATGCTGCACGAGGAAGGGCTGGACGCCGTCTTCGCCCGCCACGACCGCCACGCCGAGGCGACGCGCCGCGCCGTGACCGGCTGGGGGCTGGAAGTTCTGGCGCTCAACCCGGCCGAATATTCCAGCTCGCTGACAGCGGTGCTGCTGCCGGACGGCCATGACGCCGACCGGCTGCGCCGCATCATCCTCGACCGCTTCGACATGTCGCTGGGCGCCGGGCTCGGCAAGCTGGCCGGCCGGGTGTTCCGCATCGGCCACCTCGGCGACTTCAACGACCTGACGCTGGCCGGCACGTTGAGCGGGGTGGAGATGGGGTTGGAACTGGCCGGCATCCCCCACCGCAAGGGCGGCGCCCGCGCGGCGATGGATGCCCTGCAGGGTGGAGCCGCCGCGCAGGCGGAAAGGACGGCCGCCACCGTCGCCTGACGCCGCAACGAGACACCAAACAAAAAGGGAGGGACAGTCATGAGCTACACCACCAAGGCGCTGGTCGCGTCGGTCCTGTTCGCCGGTTCGCTGATGGCGGGCGCGGTGCAGGCGCAGACCGAGATCAAGCTTGGCCATGTCGGGGAGCCGGGGTCGCTGTTCGACCGCTCCAGCCAGGAATTCGCCCGCATCGCCAACGAAAAGCTGGGCGGCAAGGCCAAGGTGGTGGTCTTCGGCTCCAGCCAGCTCGGCGGCGATTCGGAGATGCTGAAGAAGCTGAAGCTCGGCACCATCGACCTGTCCCTGCCTTCCACCGTCATGTCGTCGGAGGTACCGGTCTTCGGCCTGTTCGAACTGCCCTATCTGGTCAAGGACCGCGACCATATGGTCCGCATCCGCGACGAGATCGTGACGCCGATCCTGGTGCCGGCGGCGGAAAAGGACGGCTACCACATCCTCGGCGTCTGGGAGAACGGCTTCCGCCAGATCACCAACAGCAAACGCCCGATCACCAAACCGGAGGATCTCCAGGGCATCAAGCTGCGCGTGCCCCAGGGGGTGTGGCGGGTCAAGATGTTCAAGGCCTATGGCGCCGACCCCAGCCCGCTCGCCTTTTCCGAGATCTTCGTGGCGCTCCAGACCGGGGTGATGGATGGCCAGGAAAACCCGCTGGCCCAGATCTACCCGGCCCGCTTCTACGAGGTGCAGAAGTACCTGTCGATGAGCGACCACGTCTACACCCCGGCCTATCTGACCGCCGGCCGCAGCTGGAAGAAATTCTCGCCCGAAATCCAGAAGGCGCTGACCGAAGCCGCGCAGGAAGTCCAGCCGACCGTCTACAAGATCGCCGCCGAAATGGACGAGGACCTGCTGAAGAAGCTGAAGGAGGCCGGGATGGAGGTCAATCAGGTGGACAAGGCCGCCTTCATCAAGGCCAGCGCCGGCATCTACAAGAGCTTCGAGGATGAAGTTCCGCAGGGTGGCGAGCTGATCAAGAAGGCGCAGGCGCTGGCCAGCAAGTCCTAGGGCCGGCACGCCGCGGGGGCGGTCATCGGCGACCGCCTCCCAAGCCCGCGTCCCAGTCTCAGCCACTCCCTTCGGAGGGAAACCGTCGTGATGCTCGACCGTCTGCGCACCGGCTTCGAGTGGGTGCTCGAAACCATCGTCATCCTGCTCGTCTCCGCTCTGACCCTGCTCATCATCGCCGGCTTCGTCTGCCGCTATTTCGGAAGCTCGTTGACCTGGTACGACGAAGTGGCGTCGATCGGGCTGGCTTGGCTGACCTATTACGGCTCGGCGCTGGCCGCGCTGAAGGGCGCGCACATCGGCTTCCCCGGGCTGGTCAACGCAATGCCGCCGTCCTTCCGCCTGCTGGCGACGCTGTTCGCCGAGGCCAGCGTCTTCCTGTTCTTCGGCATCCTCGCCTGGACCGGCTGGGAGGTGCTGATGGTGCTGGAAGGCGACACGTTGGTCAGCCTGCCGTCGGTGCCGCTGCAACTGACCCAGTCGGTCATTCCGGTGGGCGCCGTGCTGTTCATGATCGCGGAAGCGCTGCGCCTGCCCAGGGTGCTGGCCGACGCCCGCGGCCATGGCTTCGTCGACCATGAGCTGGAAGACGCACTGGGTGCCGATCTGGCCCGACCCGAGCCGCCGCGAGCCGCCACCAGTGCCACCACCCCTATCGCCCGCGCCACCGCCTATCCGGAAGGACCGCGCCCATGACCATCGGCTTCATGCTCAGCGGGCTGTTCGCCCTGGTCCTGCTCAACGTGCCGGTCGCCATCGCGCTCGGCCTCGTCGCCATGGCCGCCATCGTGGCGATCCAGGGGTCGGACAATCTGGTCAACGCGGCGCTGGTGATGTTCGACGGCGCCACCAACTTCCCGCTGCTGGCGATCCCGCTGTTCATCCTGGCCGGCGCCATCATGAACGCGTCGAGCATCTCGCGCCGGCTGGTCGCCTTCGCCTCCGCCCTGTTCGGCTTCGTCCGTGGCGGGCTTGCGATGGTGGTCATCGGCTCGTCGATGTTCTTCGCCGAGATCTCCGGTTCGGCGGTGGCCGGAGTGGCGGCGCTCGGCACCATCCTGATCCCGGCGATGAAGACGCGCGGCTATTCCAGGGAGTTCTCGGCCGCGATCTGCTCGTCGGCGTCGAGCCTCGCCATCATCATCCCGCCGTCGATCCCGATGATCCTCTACGCGGTGATGGCCGAGACGTCGGTGGTCAAGATGTTCGTCGCCGGCATCATCCCCGGCGTGCTCGGCGCGATCGGGCTGGCGGTCGCCGCCTACATCCAGGCGGTGCGCTACGATTTCCCGGTGGAGGAGCAATTCCGCATCTCCCGCCTGCGCGAAACCGCGCGGGAGGCCGCCTGGGCCTTCCTGCTGCCGGTCATCATCCTGGGCGGCATCTTCGGCGGCTTCGTCACCGCGACGGAGGGCGCCGGTCTGGCGGTGGCGGCGGCGCTGTTCATCAGCATCGTCATCTACCGCGAACTCGACCTGCGCGAGCTGCGCAAGGCCTGCCTGGACGGCGGCGTGCAGACTGCGGTTGTGATGCTGCTGGTCGCGGCGTCGGCGCTGATCGGCACCTTCCTGACCGAGGCGCAGCTGCCCCAGGCGCTGGCCCGCAGCATCAGCGAGATCACCACCAACAAATACGCCGTGCTGGCCCTGCTGAACGTCGCCTTCCTGATCCTGGGCATGTTCCTGCATTCGGCGGCGGCGATCATCCTGGTGGTGCCGATCGTCATGCCGCTGATCCACGCGGTCGGCATCGACCCGGTGCATTTCGGGCTGGTGGTGACGCTGAACCTCGCCATCGGGCAGCAGACCCCGCCGGTGGCCAGCGTGCTGATCGCCGCCTGCTCCATCGCCCGCACCGACATCTGGGAAACCACCAAGGTCAACCTGCCCTTCATCGGCGTGCTGCTGCTGGTGCTGGCGATCTGCACCTATGTGCCCGCCCTCTCGCTGGGGCTGGTCGACCTGTTCTACTGAAACACTCAAACGCTGAGGACCCGTAAGCGATGGCCGATACGGAACAACGGCGCACGGGCGGACCGCTCGCCGGCATCAAGGTGGTGGAACTGGCCCACATCATGGCCGGCCCGGTCTGCGGCCTGATGCTGGCCGACATGGGCGCCGACGTGGTGAAGGTGGAGAAGATCCCCGGCGGCGACGACAGCCGCCGCATGGTGCCGCCGACCATCAACGACGAATCCGCCGCCTACATGGCGATGAACCGCAACAAGCGCGGCATCGCGCTGGACCTGAAGACCGACGACGGCAAGCAGGTGCTGCGCCGCCTCATCGCCGGCGCCGACGTGGTGATCGAGAACTACCGCCGCGGCACCATGGAGAAGCTGGGCTTCGGCTACGAGGCGATGCGCGCCATCAACCCCGGCATCGTCTTCTGCGAGATCTCCGGCTTCGGACGCAGCGGACCGCTGGCCGACCGCGGCGGCTTCGACCTGATCGCCCAGGGCATGAGCGGCCTGATGAGCATCACCGGCGAAGGCCCCGGCCGGCCGCCGGTGAAGGTCGGCGCCCCGGTGACCGACATCACCGCCGGGCTGCTGGGTGCCATGGGCGTCATGGCGGCGCTGGTCGAACGCCAGCGCACCGGCGAGGGCCAGCGGGTCGACACCTCGCTGTTCGAGGCGGGGATCATCCACACCTACTGGCAGTCGGCGATCCGCTTCGCCACCGGGATAAGCCCGGGTCCGATGGGCTCGGCCCACCCGTTGAACGGCCCCTACCAGGCCTTCCCCACCGCCGACGGCTGGATCAACGTCGGCGCCGCCAACCAGACCAACTGGCTGCGCCTGACCGAGGCGCTGGACGCGCGTTCCCTGCAGGACGATCCGCGCTTCGCCGACAACCCCGGCCGCATGCGCCATCTGGCGGAGCTGGATGAGCTGCTGTCCGCCATCCTGCGGCGGCGCACCACCGCCGAGTGGCTTACGGTCCTGGAGGCGGCCGGCGTCCCGGCCGGTCCGGTGCTGAGCATCGCCGACATGCACGAACACCCGCACACCCTGGCCCGCGACATGGTGGTGGAGGTCGAGCACAGCCGGGCCGGGCCGGTGAAGACGCTCGGCCTGCCGATCAAGTTCTCCCGCACCCCCGGCGGCGTGCGCGGCCCGGCTCCGGCGTTCGGCGAGCACAGCCGGGCGGTGCTGGCCGAACTCGGTTACGACCAGGACGCCATTGAGGCGATGGAGCGGGCGCGGGTGGTGGCATGACCGGAAGCGATGAAACGATGACCGACGAACTGCTCTACGAGGTGCGCGACGGCATCGCCCGCGTCACCTTCAACCGGCCCCATGCGCGCAACGCCCTGACCTTTGCCATGTACGACCGGCTGGCGTCGGTCTGCGCCGAGGTCGACGACACGCCGGACATCCGCGCGATGCTGCTGACCGGCGCCGGTGACAAGGCCTTCGCCGCCGGCACCGACATCGCGCAGTTCCGGAGCTTCACGACGGCAGAGGACGCCCTGGCCTACGAAGCGCGGATCGACCGCGTGCTGGGAGCCCTGGAGCGCTGCCGGGTGCCGACCATCGCCGCGGTCGCCGGAGCCTGCACCGGCGGCGGGGCCGGCATCGCCGCCGCCTGCGACCTGCGGATCGGCGCCGCCAGCGCGAAATTCGGCTTCCCCATCGCGCGCACCCTGGGCAACTGCCTGTCGATGGGCAATTACGCCCGGCTGTCGGCGCTGATCGGTCCCGCCCGCGTCACGGAGATGATCTTTACCGCCCGCTTGATCGAGGCCGACGAGGCGAAGGCCATCGGCCTGCTGTCGGAAGTCGTCGCCGACGCGGCGGCGCTGGCGGATCGCGCCGAAACGCTCGCCCGGATGGTGGCGTCCCACGCGCCCCTGACCCTGCGGGCGACCAAGGAGGCGTTGCGCCGGCTCCGGCAGGGCGGCGATCCCGGAACCGGAGAGGATCTGATCGTGATGTGCTACACGAGCGCGGATTTTCGTGAAGGAATGGACGCCTTCCTGAACAAGCGCCCACCCCGCTGGCAGGGCGAATAGACCCGTTCCCGAAGCAGGGCCTCGGGGGGCCGGTGCGGTTCACTCAGCGTCGGATCATCGGCTTGAGCCAGGGCGAGATCGCGAAGACGTCGGTGAAATACCCCTGCTTGATGACCGCGCATCCCGCCTTATGGATGTTGGCGGGCAGCGAGCCCAGCTCCCCCTTCCGGGTCACCACATGGATCGAGCGGCGGAACCCGGAAGTCGGCAACGGCAGCACGCGCATATGGTTCAGGTGCTGACGGCTTTTCACCAATGCGGTTGGCGGGAGCAGGCTCCATCCCATCTCTTCCGCCACCATCGCCATCACGGTGTCGGTCGCGTCGAAGGCGAAGCTGCGCGGCACCTCCATGCCCAAGCGCCGCAGATGCTGATCCACCAACCGGCCGAGCGCGCTGTCCGTCGTGCTGCGGATCAGCGGCAGAGTCCGGGACAATGCTCGGAGAGCGGCTTCATCAACGACCTCGGGGCAGCTGCGCGGCAGCAGCAGGACGAAGGGTTCGGTGAGCAGGCACAGGCTGTCCACCTGATCCATGTCGTCGAAGCTGTCGTTGGTGAACAGCACGTCCAGCCGACGGGCGAGGAACTGTTCGCGCAGTTGCCCGCACAAACCAGACGCGATGCTGAAGGACGGCACATTGTCGCGCAGCCGCTGAAGCAGCCGGGGAATGAACGGTGCCGCCAGCGTGTCGATGCAGCCGATGCGCAGTTCCGGCATGAAGGGCGCGTCCGTTCCACCGATGGCCGCCGGCAATTGCCGCGCATCGGTCAGGATGCGGTTGCTCCAATGCCAAAGCCGCTGCCCGGCGGCGGTCAGCGCCATGGGCCTGATGCTGCGGTCGAGCAGTTGGGTGGCGAAGGCGGTTTCCAGCTGGCGCACGACATGCGACACGGCCGATTGTGTCAGCCCCAGCCGCCCGGCGGCGCGGGTCATGCTTCCCAACTCGGCAACGGCGACGAACACTTCCAGGGATCCCAGATCGAAGTCGCGATGATGCATGGGGCTCCCATCTTCAGGTTTGGTGGCGGCTGCACATTGCATACTATCTTATGCCCGATGCTCTCATGAATCCCGCTCATGCCGACCATGAAATAAATTTCTCCGGCTGACGGTAATTGTGATTTTCGCGGCAGCCTGGGGGACCTGCCTGCACGTTCCGCCGGAGACCCTGCCATGACGCTGCCCCCTGACGATCTCCCTTCCCCCACCGCCGCCGCCCGGCGGATCGGCGATTGGGTGGCGGGGTTGCAACGAAGCGATGTACCGGAACCGACCGCTGCCGTCGCGCTGGATTGCATCGTCGACACGCTGGGGGTGGCGCTCGCCGGGACCAGGGAGACGGCCACCCGACTGGCGGCGGACGAAGCGCGCGAAAGCTATGCCGCGGGACCATCGCGGCTGCTGACCGGTGGCCGCCTATGCGCGGAGGGTGCCGCCTTCGCCAATGTCGCAGCCGCCCATGCACTGGATTTCGACGACAACAGTTATGCCGGCTTCGTCCACGGCTCCGCCGTCCTGGTGCCGACGGCGCTGGCGATGGTCGAGGCGGCCGGCGGTACGGGGGGCGATCTGCTCACCGCCGTCGTGGCCGGTGCGGAGGCGCAATATGCGTTGGCGGAGGCGGTCGGCAACGGGGTTTATCACGACGGCTGGTGGACCACCGCGCTGTTCGGCACCGTCGGTGCTGCCGCCGCCAGCGCGAAGGCTCTCGGGCTGGATGGACGGACTGCGGCAGACGCCATCAGCTTTGCGCTGTGCGGGACCGGGGGTTTGCGCGCCTGCTTCGGCACAGGTGCCAAGCCGCTGCTTGCCGCGCAGGCCGCGGCGAACGGAGTGCGGGCCGCCCGGTTGGCCGCGCGGGGGCTGACCGTGCCCCATGGGGTGGTGGAGGATCCGCGCGGTTTCGCCCGGCTGATCGCGGCGGACCGCTTCGATCCGACGGCTTTGGACGCGCTTGGCCGGCGCTGGCGCCTGCTGGACCCCGGCATCGACACCAAGCTCTATCCGGTTTGCCTGTCCGCCCATGCCGCCATCGACGCGGTGCGCGACGTGATGGCGGAAGGGGAACTCAGGCCCCGTGACATCCGGGCAATCGACTGCCGGGTTCCGCCGGTGGTGGCCGCCAACCTGACCTATCACCGCCCGGTGACAGCGGGGGAAGCCCGCTTCAGCCTGCCTTTCGCGGTGGCCTGTGCAATGCTGCACGGAACGCTGGCGCTGGAGCATCTGGATGACGCGGCACTGGCCGATCCGGTGCTGCGCCAAGCCATGGCCTGTGTCTCGATGACAGTCGATCCCGGGTGGAACGCCGATCCCGACCGCGCCCGCACCGCACCGGAGGGCGCCGAGGTGAGTATCGAGACAATGAAGGGTGAGCTCTTCGTCCGCTTCTGCGCCTCGGCACGCGGCACGGTGGCCCGCCCACTGTCGGCGGCGGAGCATGCCGCCAAATTCCGAACCTGCGCCGCCCGCGCGGTCGGGCTGGACGAAGCGGAACGCTTCCACCGGAAATTGCGCCACCTTGAGGCGGAGTCCGACCTGTCCCGCCTGTTCGACTTCACCCACCATGCCGGCCGTTCATGATGTCGATGAAAATCGATCATGGTGGGCTGCCGCTCGATCAGCGACAGCCCGCTTTTTCAACAAGCGGGCTCATCGAACCATTCGCGGAAAACTCAGGAAAACCAGCGGCTTCGTCGAGAGTGCACTGCACAATATCTATGCGATATGGTCGATTGCCTAAGTTTTAGCCCGATTGTCGCCCGGTTTATCGCCCTCCCGCCCCCCTTTCCTCCGGCTGCGGCGTTGTGAGACCGTTTTGATCAAGCAGAAACCAAGGTCCGCCGAAAGGACCGGTAAACAGAGGGGCTTTCATGATGATGCGACGTATGGTGGCGCGGGCCGTGCTCTCGGCCATCCTCCTGTCCGGGACGGCGATGTCGGTCCAGGCCGCGGGTACGCTCAAGGTCTCCGTGGATTCGAACCTGAACACGCTGGATCCCGCCAAAATGAAGGGCGGTCAGGAGTATGTCGCCGCCTATCTGATCTTCAACGGCCTGACCGTCATCGGTCACGACATGACGGTGAAGCCCGATCTGGCCGAACGCTGGGAGCACAGCGACGACCTGAAGACCTGGACCTTCCACCTGCGCAAAGGCGTGAAGTTCCACAACGGCCGGGAGCTGGAGGCAGAGGACGTCGTCGCCACCATCGCCCGCATCCAGGACAAGGCGACCGGCTCCACCGCCCGCGTCAATTTCGAGATCGTTGAGTCGATAAAGGCGCTGGACCCCTTGACCGTCCAGTTCCAGTTGAAGAGCCCCTATGCCGGCTTCGCCGAGCTGTTCGGCGAGCGGCAGGCGCGCATCGTGCCGCGCGACGCCGTCGACACACTGGCCTCCAAGCCGGTCGGCACCGGTCCGTTCGAGTTCGTCTCCTTCGCCCCCGGCGACCGCATCGTCCTGAAGCGCAACCCCAACTATTTCGAGCCGGGCCTGCCGAAGCTGGACGAGGTGGTGGTGCGCATCCTGCCGGAATCGGCGGCCCAGGTGGCGGCGCTGACCACCGGCGAGCTCGACATGGTGTGGAACCTGCCACTGGAGGCCATCGACAAGATCAAGGCCGACCCGAAGCTGAAGATCGATTCCGTCCCGACCTCGACCTGGGACGGCGTCATCATGAACAACAAGGTGAAGCCATTCGACGATCCGCGCGTGCGCAAGGCGGTGGCGATGGCACTCGACAAGCAGGCGATCACCCAGATCGCCCTGTTCGGGCACGGCACGCCGACCCATTCGCCGATCCCGCCAAGCCACCCCTACTACAACAAGGATCTGAAGATCGCCAAGGGCGACCCGGCGGGGGCGAAGAAGCTGCTGGCCGAGGCGGGCTATCCCAATGGGTTCGAGGTCACGCTGCACACGCCGGCCGGCCGCGCCACCCGCGAACGTCTCGGCCTTGCCGTGCGTGAATTGCTGAAACCGGCGGGCATCACCGTCAATGTCCAACGCGTGCCTTTCGACGTCTTCCTGAAGGATATTGAGGGTAAGGCCGGCTTCTACATCGACGGCTTTTTCAGCCGTCCGACCATCGATACCTCCGTCTATCCCTGGTACCACTCCCGCGGGTCGTGGAACACCGCGCTGTGGAACTACTCCAACCCCAAGATGGACACGCTGCTCGACAACGCCCGCCAAGCCAAGAGCGAGGACGAGGCCAAGTCGCTCTACCAGCAGGTCCAGGCGCTGGCGGTGGAGGATTCGCCGGGCGTGATCCCCTACGTCATCAACCACATCAACGGCCTCAGCACCAAGGTGCACGGCTTCCATTCGCACCCGATGATGTTCCTCGACCTGCGCGACGTGTCGGTCGACTGAGGCCGATCGGGAACCGGCCGCGTCCATGGCGGCCGGTTCCCCCTTCCTCCTTCCGGGGATGCTGCCATGCTTGCCTACACATTGACCCGTCTCGTCTATCTGGCGCTGGTCCTGGCCGTGATGTCGGTCCTGATCTTCCTGGTGACGCAGGCGATGCCCGGCGATGTCGCCTCGATGATCGCCGGCCAGTTCGCCTCGAAGGAGGTGGTGGACGCCATCGCGGTCAAGCTTGGGCTGGACCAACCGCTGATCGTCCAGTATGGGCAATGGGCGGCCGGCATCCTGCGCGGCGACCTCGGTCGCTCGCTGGTGCTGGAACAGCCGATCGCTCCCATCCTGATGGAGGCGCTGGCCCGCTCGCTGGTGCTGGCCGTCGTGGCGCTGGCGGTGGTGGCGGTGGTCGGCATCGGGCTCGGCGTCCTGGCGGCGGTGCAGCGCGGCAAGCTGACCGACCAGCTGGTTTCCGGCATCTCCTATCTCGGCATCGCGGTCCCCGACTTCTTCTGGGCCATCGTGCTGGTGCTGATCTTCGGCAGCTACATGAAGCTGCTGCCGACCGGCGGCTATGCCCCGATCTCCGACGGGTTCCTGCCCTGGGCCTCGCATCTGGTGCTGCCGGTCGTCACGCTGGTGCTGATGCTGCTGGCCCGCATTGCCCGGCTGACACGGTCCAGCATGATCGACGTGCTGCAGACCAACTACGTGAAGTTCGCCCGCGCGAAGGGCATGCCGGAATCGGTGGTGATCCTGCGCCATGCGCTGAAGAACGCGCTGCTGCCGACCATCACCGTGCTCGCCATCGACTTCGGCCTGATCCTGGGCGGCGTGGTGGTGATCGAGACGATCTTCTCCTATCCGGGGATGGGCCGGCTTTTGCTGTTCGCCATCCAGCGCCACGACCTGCCGCTGATCCAGGCGACAATCCTGGTGGTCTCCGCCGCCTACTGCCTCGCCAACCTGACCGCCGACCTGCTCTACGCCTATGTGAACCCGAAGATCCGCCACGGCATGAAGGCCGCCTGACATGACCGACGCGTCCCCCGTCCGCCTGGCCACGCGCCGCCGACTGCCTGACCTGCCCGTCTCGCTCATCCTCGGCATTCTTCTGCTTGCCCCGCTGGTGGTGGCCGCCGTCGCCGGCTCCTGGCTCGCCCCCTACCCCTATGACGAAATGAACATCATGAGCCGGCTGCAGCCACCCGGCCCGGAGTTCTGGTTCGGCACCGATGAGTTCGGCCGCGACGTGTTCAGCCGCACCCTGGTCGGCACCGGCAGCTCGCTGGTGATGGGTGTCGCCGCCACGGCGCTGAGCCTGCTGGCCGGCATCCCGCTCGGGCTGATCGCCGGCTACAAGGGCGGGCGCATCGGCGAGGCGATCATGCGGGCCATGGACGTGCTGATGTCCTTCCCGCCGATCCTGCTGGGCATCCTGGTGCTGGCCGTCACCCAGCCGGCGCAATGGAAGGCCATCGTCGCCATCGGCATCGTCTATGTGCCGCAGGTGGTTCGCCTGACCCGCGCCATCACGCTGGAGCTGATGCAGGAGGAGTTCATTACCGCCGCCCGCCTGCGCGGGGAGAGCGCCGCCTACATCCTGTTCCATGAAATCCTGCCGAACATCTGGCCGCCACTGGCGGTGGAGGCCAGCCTGCGCGTGGTCTTCGCCATCCTGCTCGGCGCCTCGCTCAGCTTCATCGGCATGGGGGCGCAGCCGCCCTCCTCCGACTGGGGCCTAATGATCAGCGAGGCCCGCCCCTTCGTGGAACAGGCGCCCTGGATCGCGCTGTGCCCCGGCTTCGCACTGGCCACCGCGGTGATCGGCATCAACCTGCTGGGCGACGGGCTGCGTGCCCTGCTCGACCCGCGCAACACGGGAGCGCACTGAGATGATGACCGCTCCGCAAGCCCGCCCGGCGGTCCCGCCGTCGGTCGTCCGGGCGATCGCTCCCGAGCCGACGCCCCTGCTGGACGTCCGCGGCCTGACCATCAGCTACGGCAACGCCCGCGGCACGCTGCGCGCCGCCAGCGACGTCAGCTTCGCCATCCGTCCCGGCGAGGTGATGGGTCTGGTCGGCGAGTCCGGATCGGGCAAGAGCACCATCGCCATGGCGATCCTCGACCTGCTGGGCGGGGGCGGCCGGGTGGACTCCGGCGAGATCCTGTTCGACGGCACCGATCTGCGCCGCTTGTCCGCACCGGAACGCCGGGCGTTGCGCGGGGACAAGATCGCCGCCGTCTTCCAGGATCCCTTCACCTCGCTGAACCCGGCGCTGTCCGTCGGCCGCCAGATCGCCGAACCGCTGATCCAGCACAAGGGCTTCTCTTCGCGGCAGGCGGCGGTGCGGGTGCAGGACCTGCTGGCCGAGGTCGGCATCCGCGATCCCCGCCGGGTCGCCGCCGCCTATCCGCACGAGCTGTCGGGCGGTATGCAGCAACGGGCGCTGATCGCCACGGCGCTGGGTTGCGAGCCGAAGCTGCTGATCCTCGACGAGCCGACCACGGCGCTGGATGTGACGGTGGAGGCCCGCATCATCGATCTGCTGGCCAAGCTGTGCGACAGCCACCAACTCAGCGCGCTGTTCGTCTCCCACAATCTCGGCATCGTCAACCGCATCTGCCAAACCGTCACCGTCCTCTATGGCGGGCTGGTGGTGGAGACGGGGGCGACCGGCCGCGTGCTGTCCCGCCCGGCCCATCCCTATGCCAAGGGTCTGGTCGCCGCCCTGCCGCGCATCACCGCCGGACGGCGCCACCGCCTGCCCTCGATCCCCGGCACCGTCGCCAAGCTTTCCGGGCCGCCCGCAGCCTGCGTCTTCGCCCCGCGCTGTCCCTTCGCCGAGGAGACCTGCCGCACCCAGCCGCAGGCGATGCTGACGGATAACTCCGGCGACGGCGTGCGCTGCTGGAAGGCCGATGCCCTGGCCGGCACGCCCTGGCCGGACGAGGATGCTGCGGCCCGCGCGTCCGCCCCGCCAGCACCGGCGCAGCGTTCCGCCCCACTGGTGGAGGTCGATCATCTGCGCAAGGTCTACGGCGCCAGCCGCTCCTTCCTGCCCTGGCTGCGCCGGGCCGGCACCGTGGCGGTGGAGGATGTCTCCTTCACCATCGGCCGCGGCGAGGTGGTGGGCGTCGTCGGCGAAAGCGGCAGCGGCAAGAGCACCATCGGCCGCGCCCTGCTGGCGCTGACCGAACCCAGCGCCGGCACCGTGCTGTTCGATGGGGCCGACCTGACCCGGCAGGTGAAGCAGGGCGACCAGAATCTGCGCCGGCGGGCCCAACTGGTCTTCCAGAATTCCGCCGCCTCGCTGAACCCGCGCAAGACCGTGGGGGCGGCGATGGACCGGCCGCTGGTGCTGGCCGGCCGGGCGGACGCGGAGGAACGGCGCAAGACAATCGCCGGCCTGCTGACCCGCGTCGGGCTGCCCGCCGCTTATGCCGACCGTTATCCGCACGAACTGAGCGGCGGCGAGCGCCAGCGCGTCAACATCGCCCGCGCGCTGGCCACCGATCCCGACTTCGTCGTCTGCGACGAGGCGGTGTCGGCGCTCGACGTCTCGGTGCAGGCCAACATCCTGAACCTGCTGGCCGAGCTGCGCGACGAGATGGGGCTGTCCTATCTCTTCATCACCCACGACATCGCCGTGGTGTCGCACATCGCCGACCGCGTGCTGGTCGTCTATGGCGGCACCATCTGCGAGGAGGGCCCGATCGGCCGCGTGCTCCGCCCACCCTACCACCCCTACACCGAGGCGCTGCTGTCTGCCGTGCCGCGGCTGGCGGAGGACGGGGTGGAGGCGCCGCGCATCCTGCTGGAGGACGCCACCGCCGCCCCCGGCGGGCAGGGCTGCGCCTTCGCCGCCCGCTGTCCGCGCAAGCTGGGGGCGGTCTGCGACGAGCAGGCCCCGCCGGTCCACCAGACGGCCGACGGCCACCGCATCGCCTGCCACATCCCGCTGGCAACGCTCGCCGAACGCGCGGCGGTCTTCCCGGAACTTGCGGACGGAGACACCGCGCCCCGCTGACCGGTTCCTTTCCGAACGCCTTATCCACCAGCGCTCCCGAACGGGGGCGCCGCATGCCAGCCCCTTGCCTTTCGATCCCATTCCCAACCAAGCCAGGGCCTCCGCCATGACCGTCCACACCCGCATCCGCCAGTTCAACACGAAGAAGACCTATCCGGAGCAGTCGATCGACAACGACCTGTGCCAGACCGTCGTCGCGCGCGGCACCATGGTCTTCGTCCGCGGCCAGATCGGCCAGAACCTCGACACCAGCGAAAGCGTCGCCGTCGGCGATGCCGCCGGCCAGACCGAACAGGCGATGGCCAACATCAAGATGCTGCTGGAAGAGGCGGGCTCGCAGCTGGAGCACATCTGCAAGATCACCGTCTACATCACCGATCCGCGCTACCGCGAGCCGGTCTACCGCACCATCGGCAAGTGGCTGAAGGGCGTCTATCCGGTGTCGACCGGTCTCGTGATCAGCGCGCTCGCCCGCCCGGAATGGGTGGTGGAAGTCGATGCGATCGCGGTGATCCCCGACGCCTGACGCGCCGGCTCATCCACCAGCTGTCCCGCCAACCGACAAGAAGAACCGCCGCCATGAGCACCAGCCTGACCAACCCGCCGCGCCGCGAACTGCAGAGCTTCCTCGACTTCCCGATATGCACCGACATCGACCAGCTCGACGGCCATATCGGTATTCTCGGCATCCCCTACGGCGATCCCTATTCGATCGACGAGGTGACCAACGACCAGACCAACGCCCCGACCTGGGTGCGCCGCTACACCGAGCGGGCGCTGCGCAAGCTGGAGCGCTGGGACTTCGACATCGGCGGTCCGCTGCTGGGCGGCAAGGACATCAAGGTGGTGGATTGCGGCGACGTGAAGGCCGATCCCCGCAATCTCGACCTGCATTACCAGAATGCCGAGGCGGTGGTGCGCCGGATGCTGGCCAAGGGCATGCTGCCCATCGTCATCGGCGGCGACCACGGCATCCCGATCCCGGTGCTGCGCGCCTATGACGACCAGGGGCCGATCACCCTGGTCCACATCGACGCCCATCTGGACTGGCGCGACGATGTGAACGGCGCCCGCAACGGCTATTCCAGCCCGATCCGCCGCGCCGCCGAAATGGATCATATCGGCCAGATCTTCCAGATCGGCCTGCGCTCCGCCGGCAGCGCCCGGCCAGAAGAGGTCGAAGCGGCGCTGTCCTACGGCGCGGTGCTGGTCCCCGACGTCGAGTTGCAGGACATCGGCATGAAGGCGGTGCTCGACCGCATTCCCGACGGCGGCCGCTATTACCTGACCATCGACGCCGACGGCATGGATCCGACCATCATGCCGGCAGTCAACGGTCCGGCACCGGGCGGCGTCACCTATCCGCAGATCCGCACCCTGATCCACGGGCTGGTGGCCAAGGGCCGCGTCGTCGGCATGGACATCGTGGAGATCACACCGAAGAAGGATCTCAACGGCATCACCGCCATCACCGCCGGCCGCATCATCTGCAACCTGATCGGCAAGACCATCCAGGCCGGTTACTTCGACGCCAAGTGATGGGGACGGGGAGCATGGAGCGATGACCGCCGCACGCCGGCTCGACCGGCTTTTCTGCGACCGGGCGCTGCTGGCCTGCGGCTGGGCGTCGGGGGTGCTGCTGCGCTTCGACGCGCAGGGGCTGATCGCTGCCATCGAAACAGGGTTGGACAAGCCGCCTGCTGGGGTGGAGCGGGCCGCCGGGCCGGTCATCCCCGGCATGCCCAACCTGCACAGCCATGCCTTCCAACGGGCGATGGCTGGCCTGACCGAGCAGGCCGGACCGGCGGAGGACAGCTTCTGGACATGGCGGGAGGTGATGTACGGCTTCGTCCGCCGCATCGATCCCGACGGCCTCCAGGCGGTGGCGGCGATGGCCTATGCCGAGATGCTGGAGCGGGGCTATACCTCGGTGGCGGAATTCCATTACCTCCACCACGCCCCCGACGGCCGGCCCTATGCCGATCCGGCCGAGATGTCGATGCGCATCCTGGCTGCGGCGGACACCACCGGCATCGGGCTGACCCATCTGCCGGTGCTCTACGCTCAGGGCGGTTTCGGCGGACAGCCGGCCGGTGAAGGGCAGCGGCGTTTCCTCAACATCCCCGACCGGCTGCTGAACATCGCCGCCGCCTGCCGCGCGGCACCCGGCGACCATCGCATCGGTCTGGCTCTGCATTCCCTGCGCGCCGTATCGCCGGAGGCTGCCGAGGCGGTGCTGGACGGACTGTCGGCGCTCGACCCCACGGCCCCGATCCACATCCATGTCGCCGAGCAGACAGCGGAGGTCGACGCCAGCCTCGCCTGGTCCGGGCGGCGGCCGGTGGACTGGCTGCTCGACCGTGGTTGGCCGGGGCCGTCCTGGTGCCTCGTCCACGCCACCCACGTCACACCGGCGGAGGTGGCGGGAATCGCCGCCTCAGGCGCCGTCGTGGGGCTCTGTCCGACGACGGAGGCCGATTTGGGCGACGGGCTGTTCCCGGCGCGCGAGTTCCTGGCGCAGGGCGGGCGCTTCGGCATCGGATCCGACAGCCAGATCGTCATCGATGTGGCGGAGGAGCTGCGCCTGCTGGAATTCGGACAGCGCCTCGCCGCGCGACGACGCAACCTGCTGGCACCGCATCCGGGCACATCGACCGGGGCG
Organism: Azospirillum sp. TSO5; assembly: GCF_003116065.1. Lineage (NCBI taxonomy): Bacteria > Pseudomonadati > Pseudomonadota > Alphaproteobacteria > Rhodospirillales > Azospirillaceae > Azospirillum > Azospirillum sp. TSO5. Next base: position 32,844 of record NZ_LGQY01000136.1, read on the forward strand.
GCGCTCTACCGGACGGCGGTCGCCGGAGGGGCGCAGGCGCTGGGCCTGCCGGAACCGGCGGGCGGGCTCAAGGCCGGACAGCGCGGCGATCTGGTCGTACTGGACCCGGACGATCCGCGGCTCTACGGCCGCAGCGACAACACACTCCTCGACACCTATGTCTTCGCCGGCGCCCGCAATCCCGTGCACGACGTGGTGGCGGGCGGGCGGCTGGTGGTGCGCGACGGCCGGCATGTCGATGCCGACGCGATCCGCAACGGCTGGCGCCGCGCCGTCGACCGGCTGCACGCGGCCTGATTGATATTCCGAACGAACAGGGACGATCCAGATGACGGCGACCATCGACATCCTCGACCGGCTGGTGGCCTTCAACACCGTCAGCCGCGACAGCAACCTCGACCTGATCCGCTGGGTGCAGGAGAGGCTGGAGGCCGCCGGTGCCGCGACATGGCTGGTGCCGAGCGAGGATGGACGCAAGGCCAACCTGTTCGCGACGCTGGGGCCGGCGGACCGTCCCGGCGTCCTGCTGTCCGGACACAGCGACGTGGTGCCGGTCGAAGGGCAGGCCTGGACCAGCGACCCCTTCCGGCTGACCCGCCGGGACGGCAAGCTGTTCGGCCGGGGCACCGCCGACATGAAGGGCTTCATCGCCGCGGCCCTCGCCCTGTTCGACCGCGCCGCCGGTCAGCATGCCACCGGACGGCCCCTGTCCCAGCCGCTGCATCTGGCGCTGTCCTATGACGAGGAGGTCGGCTGTCTCGGCGTCCGGCGGCTCATCGAGATGATGGCCGCCCTGCCCGTCCGCCCGCGCTTCTGCATCGTCGGCGAGCCGACCAGCATGCAGGTGGTTACCGCCCATAAGGGCAAGACCGCTCTGCGTGCCGAATGCCACGGCGTCGAATGCCATTCGAGCCTAGCGCCGCAGGGATTGAACGCGATCCATTTGGCGAGCGACCTGTTGAGCGGGCTTCGTCGCATTCAGAAACGACTGAGTGACGAAGGCGCCCACGACGGCGCTTACGACGTGCCCTGGACAACGATTCACGCTGGCGTGATCCAGGGGGGTGAGGCACTGAACATCGTGCCGAACCACTGCCGTCTCGACTTCGAAATCCGCCATCTGCCGCAGGATCCGGTGGAACCGCTGCTGGACGGCATTCGGGCGGAGGCCGACGCCATTGTCCGGCGCCTGCGGCCCGATTTCCCGACCGCCGGTCTGACCATCGCCGAGCTGTCCAGCTATCCGGCGCTCGACACCGACGGCACCGCCGAGGTTGTCGCCTTCGTCAAATCGCTGACCGGCGGCAACAGCACCGGCAAGATCTCCTTCGGCACGGAAGGCGGGCTGTTCCAGCAACGTCTGTCGATGCCCACCGTGGTGTGCGGCCCCGGCAGCATCGGCGAAGCCCACAAGCCCGACGAGTTCATCGCCGAGGACCAGTTGGCCGCCTGCGACCGGATGCTGGACGCTCTGCTCGCCCAGATGGCGTGACGGCGCTCCGCAGCGTCCCGATCAATGGGGCGCCTGGCTGACGAACTTCACCTGTTCGAAGGCCTGGAAGCCTTCGGTGCCGCCCTCCAGTCCGATGCCGCTGTCCTTGATACCGCCGAAGGGAGTTTCCGGGTGAGAGACCACCCAATGATTCACCACGACATTGCCGCATTCGATCTCTGCCACCAGCCGGTCGGCGAGCGCCAGATCGCGGGTGAAGACGTAGGAGGCCAGCCCGAGCGACAGACGGTTCGCCAGCGCCACCGCCTCGTCCGCATCGCGGAAGGAGGCAATCAGCGCCAGCGGCCCGAACGGCTCTTCGCCGGCGGCCCGGCAGGCGGCGGTGACACCGGTCAGCACCGTCGGCTGATAGAAGAAGCCGGGACCGTCGATGCGGGCACCGCCGGCCGCCACCGTCGCGCCGTTGCGCCGGGCATCCTCCACCAGCGCCTCGATCGCCGCCAGCCGGCGGGCATTCTGCACCGGCCCCATCTGCGTTGCGGGATCGAAAGGATCGCCTACGCGGATCGCAGAGGCGGCCTCGGCGAAAGCGGCGGCGAAGCGGTCATGGATGGCTTCATGCACATAGAAGCGGGTCGGCGACGTGCAGATCTGCCCGGAACTCCGGAACTTGGCGGCGGCGGCGCTGCGGGCCACCGCCTCGACATCCACGTCGGGAAAAACCAGCACCGGGGCGTGGCCGCCCAGTTCGAACACGCCGCGCTTCATGGTCCGCGTCGCCAGGGCTGCCAGATGCTTGCCGACGGGGATCGAACCGGTGAAGGACACCATACGGATCGCCTCGGCTTCCAACAGCCGCTCGGCGACTGCGCCGGGGTTACCGAACAGCATGTTGGCGACCCCGTCCGGCAAACCGGCCTCGGCCAGCGCGCGGGCGATGAACAGGGCGGCCGCCGGCGTTCCTTCCGACGGCTTGATGACAATGGAGCAGCCCGCCCCCAGCGCGCCGGCGATCTTGCGCGCCGGGGTGATCGCCGGGGCGTTCCAGCCGCTGAAGGCCGCCACCGGCCCCACAGGCTCGCGCAGCGCCATCAGCCGGTGGCCCGGCGTGCGGGGCGGGATGATGCGGCCATAGGACCGGCGGCATTCCTCGGCCGCCCAGTCGAACATACCGGCCGCCGTCTCGACCTCGCGCCCGGCCTCGAGGATCGGCTTGCCCAGTTCCAGCGCGATCAGCGCAGCGAGTCCACCCGCATCCGCCCGGATCAGATCGGCCGTGCGGCGCAGCAGCGCCGAACGCTCGACGGCACTGGTCCGCCGCCAGACCCGGAAGCCGTCGGCCGCAGCGGCGACGGCCGCATCCACATTGTCGGCGCCAGCGCTGGGCAACAGCCCAAGCGTCGCACCGGTCGCCGGGTTGATCACCGGTTCGCAGGACCGATGCCCGGCCCCGATCCAGCGCCCACCGATCCACAGGCGAAGGTCAGGATAGGTGGTGTTCGTCATCATCGCCTCTATTCAGCCAAGTTAGATGGACTCAGACGGCGGTAATCACGCCCGGATCGCAACGCCGGAAACCCGGCCCGCTGAGGTCTGCCAACCGCGCCAGCTCGGCCCTGAGCCACGACTGATCCTGGCGGGTGGCCCAGAACAGCGGCCCGCCCTCCCAGGCTGGGAAGCCGTAGCCGTTGACCAGCACGAGATCGATGTCCGACGCGCGGGCGGCCACGCCTTCGGACAGCAGACAGGCAGCCTCGTTGACCATGGTCAGCAGCACCCGGCCGACGATCTCCTCGTCCGGGATGGCGCGACGGAGGATGCCCTTGGCGCTCGACGCCGCTTCGATCAGCCCGGTCACCACCGGATCCGGTTCGCCACGCTTGGCACCGGGTGGATAGCGGTAATAGCCGGCGCCGGTCTTGCGGCCGAGCCGTCCGGACTCGCACAGCCGATCCGGAATCTCGACATAGCGGGCTGCCGGGTCCCGCGTCGCCGACTGTTGCCGGCGCATCCGCCAGGCGATGTCCAACCCCGACAGATCGGCCACCGCGAACGGCCCCATGGCGAAGCCGAAGCGTTCCAGGGCTGCATCGACCCCCGCGGGCAGGGCGCCTTCTTCGATCAGGAATTCGCATTGGCGACGGTAGGCGGCATAGATCCGGTTGCCGATGAAGCCGAAGGCGTTGCCTGCGACCACTGGCAGCTTGCCCAGCCGCTTCGCCAGCGCAAGGGCGGTCGCCAGAACGTCGGGCGAGGTCTTCGCCCCGCGGACCACCTCCAGCAGGCGCATGACGTTGGCTGGGCTGAAGAAATGCAGCCCGACCACATCCCGCGGCCGGCTGGTCGCCGCCGCGATGGCGTCGAGGTCCAGGTAGGAGGTGTTCGACGCCATCACGACGCCCGGCGCCACCACGGAGTCCAGCCGGCGGAACAGGTCCTGCTTGACCTCCAGATCCTCGAACACGGCTTCAATCACCAGATCGGCAGTGCCGAGGCCCACCATGTCGGTGGTAGGATCGAGTGCCGCGAGCCGCTTCCCGGCCTCCCCGGCGCTCATCTTCCCGCCATCCACCCGGCGAGCGTAGTGGTCGCGCAGCCGGGCCGATCCGGCGTCCAGCGCTTGCGCGTCGCGTTCCAGCAGCGTCACCGGCAGGCCGGCGTCCAGCGCAGCGATGACGATGCCGGTCCCCATGGTGCCGGCGCCGACCACGCCGATCCGTTCCAGCCGCCGCGGCGCCACGCCCTCCAGTTCCGCAAGGCGGACCGCGTCCCGTTCGGCGAAGAACAGATGGCGACGGGCGAAGGCTTCCGTCTCCAGGCGCAGCCGTTGGAAAACCGCACGCTCCTCCGCCAGCGCCTCGTCCAGCGGACGCTCGGCCGCGGCACGGACGGCTCGGATCGCCTCCACCACCGGCGGGCGGTTCCTGCCTGCGCGCAGGGCGACGCTGGCGGCCGCCTCGATGCGTTCGGCCGGCTCGGCCGAGACAAGGCGATCGGCCACCCGGCATTTGCCGCCCACCAGCTTCCGCGCATGCGCGATGGCAGCAGTGCGTAGCGCCTCCGCCCCCTCGCCTTCTGTCAGCGCGTCGACCAGCCCGAGCGCCAGCGCGTCAGCGGCGGCCACGCGCCGGCCTTCGCAGATCAGACCGATGGCGGTGGAGATGCCGACCAGACGCGGCAGGCGCTGGGTGCCGCCGGCACCGGGAAGCATGCCCAGCGTCACTTCCGGCAGGCCGACCCGAGTGCCGGGCGCAGCGACGCGAGCGTCGCAGCCCAGCGCCAACTCGAACCCACCGCCCAGCGCCGCACCGTGCAGGGCGGCGACCACCGGTTTCGCGCAAGCCTCGATGGCAGCGATGACGGCCGGAAGCTGCGGCTCCTCCAGGGGTTGGCCGAACTCGCGCAGATCGGACCCGGCGATGAAAGTCTTGCCGGCGCCGATCAGAACCGCCGCTTCAACACCGGGGTCCGCCGCGACCGTCGCGATGGCATCCAGCAACCCGCGGCGCACGGCAGTGGAGCCGGCATTGACCGGCGGGTTGTCGATGACGATCACAGCGACCCCGCCGTCCCGCTCCAGCCGAACCGTTCCGCCGGACTGTGCTGGCGGCGTGCCGCTCACTTTGCCACCAGCGGGCAGCCGCCCTGATCCATCGGGCGGAAGGCCTTGTCGCCGGGCACCGTCTCCAAGACCTTGTAATAATCCCACGGGCCTTTCGATTCCGACGGCTTCTTCACCTGCATCAGATACATGTCGCGGATCACCCGGCCGTCGGGGCGGATGGAGCCGTTCTTGGTGTAGAAGTCGTTGATCGGCATCTTGCGCATCTGTTCGGCCACCTTGGTGGCGTCATCGCTGTCGATCGCCTGGATCGCCTTCAGATAATGGGTGACGGCGCCATACACCGCCGCCTGCAGGCCGCCGGGCGCCCGGCCGTTGAAGCGGTCCATGAAGCGCTTGCTCCAGGCCCGCGTCTCATCATTCATGTCCCAATAGAAGCTTTCGGCGAAGGTCAGGCCCTGCGCGCTCTCCAGCCCCAGGGCATGGATGTCGGGCAGGTTGACCAGCAGTGCCGCCATCGTCTTGCCGCTGGCGGTGATGCCGAACTCGTTCGCCTGCTTGACCGCGTTGATCATGTCGGCTCCTGCATTCGCCAGCCCGACCACGGTGGCCGATGACGCCTGCGCCTGCAGCAGATAGGAGGAGAAGTCCGCAGTGTTGAGCGGTGCCCGTACCGCCCCGACGACAGTGCCGCCGTTGGCCTTGACCACACGGGTCGCCTCGCCTTCCAGCGCGTGGCCGAAACTGTAGTCGGCGGTCAGGAAATACCAGTCCTTCAAGCCACGCTTGACCAGGGCGGTGGTGGCGACGGTCGGCAAGGCATAGTTGTCGTAGGCCCAATGCACGCCGACGGGCGAACAGGCCTTGCCGGTCAACTCCGGCGTACCGGGGCCGGTCGCCAGGAACATGCGGTTCTTGTCACGCGAAATGCCCTGGACGGAGAGCGCCACGGCGGACGACACCACTTCAGTGATCGCATCGACGCCTTCGACGTCATACCAGCGTCGCGCGATGCCGGATCCAACGTCCGCCTTGTTCTGATGGTCGGCCGAGACGATCTCGATCGCGGCACCATTGACCTTGCCGCCGAAATCCTCCGCCGCCATCTGGGCGGCCAGCACGGCTCCGGCGCCGACATTGTCGGAATAGGGACCGGACATGTCGGTCAGCACGCCGATCTTCACCGTCTTGCCTGAAATCTCGGCGGCCGCACCGCCGGCCAGACCGATGGTCAGCGCAACGACAGCCGTGGCGGTCAGCGCCCGCAGACCGGGCACTCGAACAGTGATGGCACGCATGAATGGTCCCTCCCCGGGGTATTGATGGCCGCCGCCCTTATTGGGGGCGGCGGGTGGTTATTGTCGAAGCGATGGTGGCCGGAACGCTTGCCGCCGGAACGGCACTCAGCGGTGAGCGATCTCGCTCAGAACCGGCAGCAAGTGGGCGATGAAGCCGTCCGGATCCTCGCTCATCGGGAAATGACCCAGCCCCGGCATGATCGATACGGTGGCACCGGGAATGCAGGCGGCGGTCTCCAGCGTGTCGGCCGGAGAGCAGGAATAGTCGTATTCGCCGGTCAGCAGATAGAGCGGACAGCGGCTGGTGTCGATCTCGCTCAGCCGATGGCGGATGTCGCCGTCCACCTTGTAGAAATAGAGGTCGCCCTTGAAGATGCCCGGGCCGCCCTGCATGTAGTGCCAGACCGTTTCCCAGCGGTGGGCGTCCGGCGCATTCGGCCCGACCAGCCCGGCGGCGATGGCGGCGCAGACCTCCCCGCCGTTCACGTCCGGATGATGCAGCCAGGTCGTGTCGTAATAGGGATGGACGTGGGCCGAGGATTGCAGCCCGATGATGGCGCGGAACTCCTCGGCATGCTCCATCGCCAAATGCAGCGCGATGCGCCCGCCGATGGAGCAGCCCATCGCCACCGGCCGGTCCAGTTCCAGCGCCCGGCAGACCGTCAGGATGATGTCGGTGTAGTCGGCGCTGGTCAGCTGGTAGTCGCCCTCCTGCCACCCGGCGGGCGGCGAGGATTTGCCGTGCCAGGGCAGATCGAAGGCGATGACGCGGAAGTCGCGGGTGATGCGCGGGTCGTTCAGGATCCCGCGGAACTGGCGTCCGTCCGACCCGGCGGTGTGCAGGCAGACCAGCGGGATGCCCTGTCCCGCCTCCTCGAAATAGATTCGATGATCGCGGCCCTTGTAGTCCAGCCGCATGTAACGTCCGGTGATGGATTCGATCGTCGCACGCATCAGGCGGTTTCCTTCGGGCTGCGCAGGCTGGCCATCACGTCCTTGATGTAGAGGAGGTTGGCCATGAAGGGCTGCAGGTTGCCGGACAGCGTCAGATCTCCCCGCCGCAGCAGGGCGAACAGGTCGTGGAAGCCCGGCGGCGGCAGCGGCTGCCAGAAGCGCTCCAGCGCATCGGCCCGGCAGGACAGGCCGAAGGTCCAGGACGGCATGACGAACGGCCCCTTGCGAACCTCAGCGATCCGCCCGCGGTCGATGGAGATCAGATAGGCGTCGGCGCCGATGTCCAGCCGCATCACCGCGGTCAGGAAACGGCCGCGATGGACGAGCCGTTCATTGGCGTTCACAAGCTCCGGCAGTGATAGCACATCCGGCCTGGGCATTATCGGTTCCTCCCGGAACGGTTTTCAGTGTCGTCTTCTTGGGCTTGACTGTCCGCATCCGCCGTTGGCAGCCGGACCAGCGCATCGACCGCCACCGCCCCCTGTCCGTCGGCCATCACCATCAGCGGATTGATCTCCGCCTCCAACACGGTCACGTCGTCCAGCAGAGCAAGGCGGGAGACCGCGACCAGCGCATCGGCGACGGCGCCGAGATCGCCGGCCGGCCGGCCGCGATAGCCGGCCAGGGCCTGGAGCGCCTTCACCTCGCCGATCATCTCCAGCGCGGTGGCCCGGTCCACCGGCGCCAGCCGCAGGGCGCGGTCGCGGTAGATCTCGGTCAGCACGCCGCCGGCGGCCAGCATCACCACCGGCCCGACCTGGGGATCGCGGCGCAGACCGACCAGAACCTCACCCACACCGCGGGTCATCGGCTGGACCAGGATTTCCCGCACGCTGACGCCCGGCCGTGCGGCTTCGACCCGGTCACGGATCGCGGCCATGGCGGCGGACAGCGCATCGGCATCGGCGATGTTCAGCGCCACGCCGCCGACGTCGGTCTTGTGGGCGATGTCCGGGTGCAGGACCTTGGCGACCACCGGATAGGCGAAGGGAAGCTCCGGCACCGGCTCGCCGACCGTCAGCACCGCGATCGGCGCATGGGGAATGCCGACGCGGGCGAACAGACGGTAGGCCTCGGCCTCGTCGATGGTCCGTCCGGCACCCGATCCGGCATCCGGTGGAACCGGCAGCGGCGGGGTCGCCAATTCGGGGCGGGGAACCCGGCGGTTGAATGCGGCGGCGATCACGTCGGCGGCGGATTCCGGCGCGCGGAAGCAGGGGATCCCGGCGGCATTCAGACGCAACAGTGCTTCCGGCGCTTCCGGCACGATGAAGGCGGCCAAGGGCTTTTCATGCTCCCGCGCGCTGTCGATCACCGGCGCCACCGCCAGATCGGGCTGGAATCTGGCGGAGGAGCCGACGGTCGCCAGCACCAGATCGAATTCCGGTGCCGTCTGCATCACCCCCAGCGCGGCTTTCATCACGTCGTAGCGGGTGCCGGCCAGCGTCAGATCGACCAAACGCCCCTCTCCAGCCGTGATCCCCACCTCGGCGAGACGACGCACGGTGTCCGGGCTGGGGGCGGCGACCCGCACGCCGCGGATGGCAAGCTGGTCGATGGCCATGGCCGCGCCGCCACCGGTGGTGGTGACGACGCCGACGGCGGGTTGCCGCACGGGCTTCGCCGGCATCCGGTTGAGCAGCGGCATGATCTCCAGCAGTCCGTCGAAGGATTCCACCCGGGCGATCCCGCAATCGAGCAGGAAGGTGTCGGCGACGTCGTCCTCTCCGGCCAGGGCGCCGGTGTGGGAGACCGCCAGTTCCGCCGCCTCCGCCGAGCGGCCGAGCTTGTAGGCCGCCACCGGCTTGCCGCGCTCCGCCGCCGCCAGCGCGAAGCGGCGCAGTGCGTCGGCGTTGCGCATCGATTCCAGGAACAGCAGATAGCCGCCGATCTTCGGATCGTCGAGCGTCGCTTCGCAGATTTCACCGACCGACAAATCCACCTCGCCGCCGACCGACACCAGCCCGGCGAAGCCGACGCCGCGCGCCTTGCCGCGCGACAGCATGGCACCGATCAGGCTTCCGCTGTGGGAGGCGACGAACACCCCGCCTTCCGGCAGGTCTGGTTCGGCGAAGGCGGCGTTGGCGGTCAGCACCAGCCGCTCATGCAGATTGACCACGCCGATGCTGGACGGGCCAAGCACACGCACGCCGTAGGACCGCCCGATCTCGGCCAGCCGCCGTTCGCGTTCGATGCCGGTGTCGCCCGCCTCGGAAAAGCCGCCGGCCAGGATGGTCGCGACCGGGATGCCCAGACGCCCGCAGTCCTCCAGCGCGGCGATTGCCGCGTCGGTGCCGGTCAGGATGAAGGCATGGTCCGGCCGTTGCGGCAGGGCCGACAGCGAGGCGAAGGCCGGCTCGCCCTGCACGGTGGCGCGGGTTGGATTGACGCTGTAGACCTCGCCGCCATAACCGGCACGGCGCAGGAAACGCAGCGGACGGGCGGCGGTCTTCGCGATGTCGTCCGACACCCCGACCAGAGCCACGGAGCGTGGCCGCAGCAAGGCCTCGGCAAGAGCTGAGCCGCTGCAGCCCTTAAGGGCGGTGCCGCTCACGACCGGCTCTCCCGCGGTGGGCGCTGATCGAAGCGACGCTCGAACAGCTCTTCGGCGATGCGGTTCTTCAGGATCTCGATGGAACCGCCGGCGATCATCCAGCCGCGCGTCCGCTTCACGCAATATTCGACCAGCGCCTCCTGGCTGTACCCGGTGCCGCCCATGATCTGCAGGGCTTCATTGGCGACCTCGAAGCCGGCGAGGTTGCAGGCCAGCTTGGCGATGGAGGTTTCATAGGCCGACGGCAGGCCGTTGTCCGCATTGGTGGCGGCGCGGTAGAGCAGCAGCTGCGCGCCTTCCAGCTTCAGCGCCATGTCGGCGAATTTCCACTGCAGGCCCTGAAATTCGCACAGCGGGCGGCCGAACTGGGTCCGCGTCTCCGCATGGTCCTTGGCGAGGTTGAAGGCATGGCGGCCCAGCGCCAGCGCCCGCGAGGCGTTGCCGATGCGCTCCACGTTGAAGCCGGCGATCTGCTTCTTAAAGCCGCCCGGCCCCAACAGGACGTTGGCCTTGGGAATCCGGCAGTCCTCGAAATAGAGCTGACACCATTCCTCGCCGCTCATGAAGGCGGAGGGCTGACCGACGGTGAAGCCCGGGGTGCCGCGTTCGATCAGCACCGAACCGATGCCGCCGACCCCGGGGCCAAAACGGACATAGATCAGGAACAGCGTCGCTTCCGGGCTGTGGGTGGAGAAGACCTTCGACCCGTTGATGACATAATGGTCGCCATCCTCGCGGGCGCTGGTCTTCAGGTCGGTGACGGCCGATCCGGCGTCCGGTTCGCTCATGCCCAGCGCCAGCAGCTTGCGTCCGCCGAGCAGGTCGCCCAGCCAGCGCTCCTTCTGCTCGGGGCTGGCATATTCGGCAAAAGTGCGGATCGGCCCGAAATTGCCCGCCTGGACGACGTCGGCGCTCTTGGGGCAGACCAGCGCCAGTTCCTGGATGGCGATCACCGCGTCCATCAGCGTGCCGCCGATTCCGCCGTCCTCCTCGCGGATGGTGATGCCCAGCAGCCCCATCTCCGACAGTTTCGCGGCCACGTCCCAGGGAAAGGCCGGGGAGTGGGCGCGCTTCAGCGCGTCGGCAGCCAGCTCGGCGCGGGCAAAGCGGCGCACGGAGTCGGCGAAGGCGCGCTGTTCCTGGTTGAGTTGAAAGTCCATGGCTCCGACGGGGCTATCGATTTGCGTTGCAGACAATCAATCGCATTGACGAACAAGCGGCAAATTCCTAGTTGTTGGGCATATATAACCTTTTGTAATGGAGCCGAGACGGTGCGCCCGATCCCCCCGCTCAACCCGCTCCATGTCTTCGAATGCGCGGCACGGCACGGCAGCTTCACCAAGGCGGCGGAGGAGTTGAGCGTCACCCAGCCGGCGGTCAGCCGGCAGGTCGCCCTGCTGGAGGATTACCTGGGGGTGCGGCTGTTCCACCGCGAGGCCCGCGGCCTGACCTTGACCGCCGAGGGCAAGCGATACGCCGCACAGATCGCCCCGGCCTTCCGCTGCATCGCCGAGGCTACCGACGAACTGGTGTCGGCCCGCGCCGCCGCGCCTTTGAAACTGCAGGTCTATGCGACCTTCATGGCGAAATGGCTGATGCGTCGCCTGCCGCACTTGCAAACCAACCATCCCGATCTGCGGCTGCGCACCCGAACCGCGGTGACGCCCGTCGATTTCGCCCGCGACAATGTCGATGCGGCGATCCAGTTGGGCACCGGCGATTGGCAGGGCATGGAGTCGGTTTTCCTTTTCGCCGACGAGATCCTACCGGTGTGCAGTCCAACCCTGCTGGCCGACGGTCCGCCGGTGAAGACTCCGGCCGATCTGCTGCGCTACCCGTTGCTGCATTCCCATTATCGGCGACGGGACTGGCCCGACTGGCTGGAGGCGGCCGGCGTGACGATGGTGGAGACCAAGGAACCGCTGATGTTCCCGAGTTCGCTCCTGACCTATCAGGCCGCCCTGGACGGTCTTGGCATCGCCATGGGCCAGCCCGCCATGCTGGAGACGGAACTGCGCAGTGGCAGTCTGGTCTGTCCGATCGACCGGCCCTTGCGCCGCGATCTCGGCTATTATTTCGTGGTGCCGCCCAACCACCAGGACCGCGCCCGCATCGCAAAAGTGCGCAACTGGCTTCTGGAGCAGGTGGCGATTGGCTGAGGCCTGGCGGTGTACCATTACCGCAGGTTATGCACCGCCAAGTTTATGTCAGTTGCCTGGCCCATCCCGGCTTCCGATAGTTGAGGCGGCGGCCAGCCGCGTTACCGCTGGCGCAAGCCGCCGCCGTCTCCCCGCTCAACAACGCGCCCGCCCCACCCCCGAAGGTTGCGGGCACCGGAAGATCCAGCCCATGACTGAAGCATTTCTGTGCGACGCCGTGCGCACGCCGATCGGGCGTTATGCCGGCGCGCTGGCGCCGGTGCGCGCCGATGATCTCGCCGCCATACCCTTGCGGGCATTGCTCGACCGCAACCCGTCCCTGGACCCGTCGGCGATCGACGACGTGATCCTGGGCTGCGCCAACCAGTCGGGGGAGGACAACCGCAACATCGCACGCATGGCGGTCCTGCTGGCCGGCCTGCCCGAAACGGTTCCCGGCACCACGGTGAACCGCCTTTGCGGATCTGGGCTCGACGCCATCGCGCTCGCGGCGCGCGGCGTGCGCGCGGGTGAACAATCCCTGCTCCTGGCCGGCGGCGTGGAGAGCATGTCGCGCGCCCCCTTCGTCATGGGCAAGGCCGACGGCGCCTTCTCCCGTGCGATGCGGCTGGAAGACACCACGATGGGCTGGCGCTTCGTCAACCCGCGTCTGAAGGCATCGCACGGCGTTGACACCATGCCGGAAACCGCCGAGACGGTGGCCGAACGGTATGGCATCGCCCGCGACGATCAGGATGCTTTCGCCCTGCGCTCGCAGCAGCGAGCCGCCGCCGCTCAGCGCAGCGGACGCCTCACACGGGAAATCGTCGCCGTGCCGGTCGCCGGTCGCAAGGGGGCGATCACCGAGGTGATGGCCGACGAGCATCCGCGGCCGGACACCACGCTTGACCAGCTTGCGGCGCTGAAGCCGGTGGTGCGTCCCGGCGGCACCGTGACTGCCGGCAATGCGTCCGGCATCAACGACGGCGCGGCGGCGCTGATCGTCGCCGGAGAGACGGCAGCCAAGCGTTATGGCCTCACGCCGCGTGCCCGAATCGTCGGCGCTGCGGTGACCGGCGTCGAGCCGCGCGTGATGGGCATCGGACCGGTCCCGGCGGTGCGGCTCCTGCTCGACCGCACCGGTGTGCCGCTCGACCGCATCGACGTGGTCGAGTTGAACGAAGCGTTCGCCGCACAGGGCCTTGCCTGCCTTCGGGAACTTGGACTGGCGGATGACGATCCGCGGGTCAATCCCAATGGCGGCGCCATCGCGCTCGGCCATCCGCTGGGGATGTCCGGTGCGCGGCTGGCCACCACCGCGTTGATCGAACTGGAGCTGCGCGGTGGCCGATACGCCCTGTGCACCATGTGCATTGGTGTCGGTCAGGGCATCGCACTGCTGCTTGAACGGGTGTAGCAGGGATTGTTTCTTCAGAACAAAGGGCGCCTCCGTCGGGAGGCGCCCTTTTCCTGTGAGCGATTGACGCCCGATCACAGCGCCTGCTGCAACTCCGGCACGGCCTTGAACAGGTCGGCGACAAGGCCGTAGTCGGCGACCTGGAAGATCGGCGCCTCCTCGTCCTTGTTGATGGCGACGATCACCTTGCTGTC